>JAILMJ010000094.1 GCA_024692685.1 Clostridia bacterium | reverse complement strand
CGGTTTATTGTGCCTCAGACTGTTTTTGACCGAAAAAGTCTGTAAAGTTGATTATGAAAAGAAGTACATAGGCCGCAATCATAGGAATGTTCTCTATAATGGCGCTCTTACCTACCGTGATAAGAAGCACGAGCATTACTATAAGCAGCAGGCCGAAGATAATAAGACCGCCGAGAAATCTTCCTTTTTCTTTTCTTGCTTTGCTGAAAAGAAAAATAATCAGAGGCGCCGCGCAGCAGACAGCGAAAAGCAGTGCGCCTGCCCAGTGAACCGAACATCTCGGAATTGAGAAATCCTTATCGTCATCACCCATAGACGGGCAGTTAATTGTCAGATAAATAGCCGCGCTTCCCAATGAACCGAGGATAACCCCAACTTTGGAATTGTAGTTATATTTTCGGTATGCGTACATTGTGTTCATAAATACGGTTGCTCCGGCAATTACACCCCAGCCTCTGAACCACCACGGATACATAAGGCCTATCATACTCGCCGTGATGTATTTAACCTTGTCCATAAGTGTGGCAGGCTCAAGCTGTTTGTTGACAGTATCAAAAAAACCGTAAGCAAAAACATAAATGCAACCGGCAACACATCCGATGAGACAAATCCATTTTATGGCGCTTGTCAAACGGTCTGCGTAAAGTATTTTCCTGATATAAACTATGAAAAGAAGCAGGGTAATGCAGGAAACTATAACCCAGACGGGATAGAGCCAGTGTCTGCCTGTCATACCGGTGATATCGGGATAGGTGTAGCCGTCAACCGTTCTTTGCTCAACTGTTTCATATTTATCCAGGACGATTTCCCTCATAAAGAAGGTCATCCATATTCCGTACGCTGCTGTTATGAGTGCCCACAGGCCGATATAAGCTTTGGGCATATTTCTTTTTTCTATTTCAGACATTCTGTTACCTCCGCACTTTACGGTAATCGTTCATTAAATTAACGGAATAAAGAAAAGCCAGTAGTCGTTGCCTTTGAATACTTTTGTGAATAAATCGCTTATTCTCCTGAAGAAGGTTTCAAAGAACGGAACAAGTTTATATTTGACGAATACAGAATCGCTGCCCTTGTCGGTTTGTTTTGCTTTCTTCATTGCCGCATAGAGTTCCTGTTCAACTTCTTCTGCCTCCGACGCTTTCCAGTCTCGATTCGCCAGCAGAGCCACAGCGTCGGCGTAGGCTTTGTCGACAGCCTCATTCTTTCCGGCAAAATCCTTTTCGTTATACCTTCTCATAAGACTTTCAATTTCGCGCAAATCTCTGTATTCGGTGAACTGCGGATAGCCCCCGTTGTTGATTCTTGCGTCAGTTATGCTCTTATCGGTAAGCAGTGATACGCAAAGGCCGATGACATCGTTAACCGCCGACTGAAGTTTCAGGTGGCTCTGATTTTTGACAAACCATGTCCTGTCCGGAAGAGCGCAGGTGCCTGCGTCAACGGTGCGTTCCCTGTTGAGATAGGTTTCGTCTATTGCAGGAGTGTAGGAACTGTCAAACGAAGAGCCCAGAGGAGCAAAGGTTGCTCCGATTGAAGTTGACGAGGCCTGAATAATCTGATCAGCGCTGATATTGTAGTGCTCAACTGCGGCGGGAAGCTGCAGGTTGTATCCCGTTATGCAGAAAATGTCAACGCCCTGTGCCTCGGTTTTCCTGATCACATTTTTAGCGTTTAGCTGAATATTATAATATCTATCGGTTAATTCTTTGAGAGGGGAATGGTCTGCGTCCGAAAGATACTTTTCCGCCATGGCCGGATATTCCGCCGACGGTACAAGAGCCCACATTGACTGGCAGTTTCTTATAAGCTTTGCGAGCACCTCATCAATAGCTCTTCTCAGCGCCTCCTCAAGGAAATCGCTGAACACTTCCTGAGGTATTGCTCTTGCCAGTGTGTTGCCGAGATAGGCGAGGGCCATATATTCCTCGGCTGCAATCTGAACAATGTTCGGAATCAAATCGTTATACAGGCAGTAACCGTTGTCAAAGGTGGTTCTGTCATCCATAAGGTCGCTCAGGAGATAAGAGCCGTCGGTTGCTGCCGCGGCGAATATGACCCTGTCCAGATCATCCGGGTTGGCATATTCGGAAAGGAAAATATTTCCTATTGTACCGCCGAGACTGATGAATACGAGATTTACCTTGCTGTGCCCGGTCTGGCATTTCACCATCTCAATATATTCGTTCAGATTTTCCGCCGCTTCAAACATATTGCCGAATGAGCCGTAAGAATAGTAGTAAGCGTGGTCATATCCGTATTTGTTGCAGAAAGCTGATATATCAACCTGGCGGAAAATGAAATCATATTCATTTTCATATTTCGTGGTCGGCAGTGCGTTTCCGTCCTTATCTTCACCGTAGCCCTTTGCAAAATTATAAGAGCGGTCGGGATGGTTTTTGCACTCCTCAAGCGAATACCAGTATTCGTCTGTCACGGCTCCGTTAACCCTTGTGCCGTCGGGGTTGAAGTAGTGAGCCGAGAAACCTGAATCAAGGATTCCGATAAGAATGTCAAGCAGTTCGTCACGGTTTCTTTTTGCAACAGCTTTGAGCATATCGGGCACGGCGTCTTTTATCTGACTTTTGATTTCGTTTGTGTCAAACATAAAGCTCATATCCATACCTTCAAGTATGGGATAGCCTCTGTAATCATTGGCAGGAGTTTTTTCGCTTGTCATGATTAGGTTGCCGTCTTTGTCGGTGACATATGTTTGCGATTGCATTATTCCCGGCACAACGATGACCGGATTCTGTCCGCATTCTCCGTTGCATTCCGTTTTAAGCTCGTGGTCCCATTCGTGAGCGGTAACGGCACCGGCATTTAAGCAGGGGAAGGCGCATAGTGCCAATACCGCCGCAAGCAAAACGGAAACAGCTTTTTTCATTTTCATTCGGAAACCCCCCCACAATAATTATTGACTTATAAATTATAACACGCCGCGGACTGCAAGGTCAACACAATTAATATTATTTGACTAATTAACATTAAAGTATTAAAATATAAAAAAGGGGAGGTAAAGAATATGAGCAAAAAAGTAGGTTATGCCGTCGTTGGTCTCGGTGTAGGTATGAATCACGCCAGAGCAGCATTTAAATCCGAAAACGCCGACCTTATAGCGGTCTGCGATTTGAACAAAGAAAGGCTTGATAAGGCAAAGGAGGAATTCTCGGAAGTTCTGACCTATACGGACATTGACGAGATGCTTAAAAACCCGGATGTTGACTGTGTCAGCATAGCGGTGCCCAGCGGTATGCACGCCGATTTTGCGGTAAAAGCAATGAAAGCGGGCAAAAATGTTCTTGTAGAAAAGCCGGTAGATATTACCGTAGATGCGGCAATGAGAATTGAAAAAGCAAGATTGGAAACGGGGATGAAAGCCGGTGTTGTTCATCAGAACAGATACAACCCGGATATGCCGCTTATGCACGATGCGGTTGTGAGCGGAAAAATCGGAAAGGTGCTTTTCGGCGATTTTTCCGTTAAATGGTACAGAACTCAGGAGTATTATGATAACGGCGGCTGGAGAGGAACCTGGGCTATGGACGGCGGCGGTTCACTTATGAATCAGGCTGTTCATACCGTTGACCTTATGCAGTGGCTTATGAACAGTGACGTTGAGAGCGTAACATCCCAAACCGCGATTTATGACCATAAAATCGAAACTGAAGATTTTACCGCTTCACTGATAAAATTCAAATCCGGCGCTGTTGCGACCTTTATCAGCACGACCTGTGCCTATCCCGGAATCTGCACGGGCATCGGGGTTTACGGCACAAACGGTTCTATGGAGGCCGATCAGGATCAGCTGAAAGTATGGAAATTCAAAGGCGAAGATGAATCGGTTGAGAAGGAAATGCTTGAGAAATACCGCGGCAACGTAGCTCTCGCGGCTCTTGATCCAACCCTTTGCCTCGGTCATAATTATGTGGTTGAGGATATGATTTGCGCAGTCAGGGATGACAGAGATCCCGGCATACTGCCAATGGAGGCCATCAAGAGCGTAAGGATAGTAAATGCCGTTTACGAGTCGGCAAGAACGGGAAAAACGGTATTTTTTGATTGAGAAATTTTTAACGTTTTTTTGTTGAAAATTGATGTTTTTTCAAAAACACAATTTGTTGTGGGTTATTTCGGCATCAACACAATATAAAAAACGTCAAACACAATAATTTGTGCTGCCGGTGATTCGGAACACAAAATAGAGATGCAGGATAATTTGCTCTTGTAAAGTGAAAGTACTTTACAAAAATGTGAAAACAGTGAAAAACCTGCAATTCTGCAGTTTTTGAACAAACTGCCGTTTTATTGTTTTTCTTGACTTTATTATTAAGAATAATATATAATGCCTATGCATTTTCAGGGAATCGCATCCCGGCGGTTTCCTGCGGATTTCCGGTGAAAGGAGAAAATTATGAAGAAATCATTCAAAGCTCTGCTTTCCGTAGTAATGGCGGTTGTTCTTTTAGCCGGCACATTTACCGGTATTGCCTTTATCGGCGTTGACCTTACCGTCAAATCAAGCGCGGTCAACAGAGACATCCAGAAAGAGGATCCTAACGGAAAATGGATTCTTTACACCGACGGTGACCTGATTGTTGAAAGCAATGTTTCGGCAGGTTACGATATGAGTTCACCCTGGTATACAAACTCCACCAACATCAGGACTGTTACTCTTAAAGAGGGAGTAACATATATTGATGATTACACCTTCCAGGAGTGCTCAAATCTTAAGTCTATCTTTATTCCGTCGACTGTAACCTATGTCGGCAAGTACGCTTTTACTGAATGTCCCTCTCTTAACAAGATTTACTATCCCGGTTCAAACGACAAGTGGAAGACGATAGTTGATACCGAGATTTATGATGCCAAGGTAGTTTTCAATCATACCAAGCATGAAAATCTTATTACCAAATATGCCGAAACCGCCAACTGCGGTAAAGCCGGCAACAGCGGATACAAGTACTGCGCGGAGTGCGGCTACTGTGTTTCCGAAGGCGAAGTAATCCCGCCCACAAACGATCATTCCTGGTCTTCATCTCTTAAAGTCAGAAAAGAAGCTACCTGCGGCGTTGCCGGAGAAAAGGCATATCAGTGCACGGTCTGCGGTATCTGGAGAGAAGAAGGCAAACAGATTATAAAAGCTACCGGTAATCATATTTACAACAAGTATCAGCCGGTCAGCGGCAAGTGCTCCGATTCCGGCGGCTGCTCATATAAAGAAGTCTGCTCGGTTTGCGGCAAGGTAAATGATAACATTAAAGTCAGCAAAGAGCACTCCTACATCTATACAAACCATCCCGCCACCTGTACCGAACAGGGTTATACTCATCTTGAGTGTAAGTATTGCGGAGTCACTGAGGATAAGGATTTCAAAGATCCTCTCGGTCATGACAGCGGCCATTATAAAGTAATCACTGCCGCTACCTGCACCGAGGACGGAATTCAGGTTCTTGTCTGCAACAGATGCGGCGTTGAAATAGGCGAAAGAGAAGCAATTGAAAAGAAGGGCCACGACCTCAAGAACGGTACTTGGACTACCGTTAAAGAGCCCACCTGTACCGAAAACGGCAGAAAGGTTTACTCCTGCCCGAACTGTAAGGAACTGGTGAAAAACACCGATGCCGACAAGGTTGCTCCTGTTCTTGACACTGCTACATTGAGCAGAGACCCCAGGTATTCCGAGTATCTGAGCACCGATAACGAAGCGGTAAGGGCTTCAATCGAAAACAGATATTGGTATGTACCTCTGGCCAGCTTCCATACAGCCAGAGATTCAAAAGGCAAGCTCCTTTATTGCGAGTACAAGAGCGAAGGCACTTTTGTTATAAACGATTATGTTGACGACATCACCGCCGTTAAGCCCACCTGCTGCACCACCGGAACGGAAGTGCTTGTTTGCAGCAAATGCAACAAAGCCGTATCAACGGGTGAAAAATGGGCAGCCAAAGCGGTAACCAGACCTGTCGCTGTCGATCCGGAGAACCATTCAATCGACTATTCTTCCGTTGCAAACGGAAGCTACGCAACGGCAACAGATGTTATCAAAGTTGAACCGACATATACTGCTGAAGGAAAAGAAACAGTTAAATGCAGCGGCTGCGGAAAAATTATCTCAGAAAAAACATTGCCCAAGAAGACCGAGTGTAAAGAACACCAGTGGATAATCAATAGCACCAATTGGGTAGAGGATACATCAACACAGATTCAGTATGTTTGCGCTGTTTGCGGTAAAAAGGAAATGAGATATCCCTCTGAAAAGCACCTTGAGCATGAGTACAGCGAGATCATTATTGATAAAGAACCTACGTGCACAGCAAACGGACAAGTCCATAAGAGGTGCAAGTACTGTATCGCAGTGGAGGAAGCTTCTGCCGAAAAGTATGCCAAAGCAACCGGACATAACTATGAGCTCAAATATGAAGACAAAGCCACCTGCACCAAGTACGGTAAAACCGTTAAGGTATGCGCAAATTGCGGCCTTGCAGAGGTTAAATCTGTTGAAAGGCTTTCCGATCATTTCGATTTGAAGAAAGATAAGAAAGAAGAAAAAGTTGAGCCTACCTGTGTAAATCCCGGAATGATAAAGGTCATCTGCACAAAGTGCGGCAAGATAGTCACCGAAAAAGTCGATCCGGATGCCGGGGAAGCTCTCGGCCATGAGATTGGCAAAGTTGATAAGGTCAATGCGACCTGCGAAAATGACGGTATCAAAGAGCATTACTCCTGCTCACGCTGCAATAAGAAGTTCTTTGACAAAGAGGCTACCAACGAGGTTCTCTATGATATAGAGCTTATTATTCCCAAGAAAGACCATGTTATCGCTTACGACGAAGGTTATCCCGCGACCTGCACCACCGAAGGATTAACCGGCGGTCAGCACTGCGCAGTTTGCGGCAAGATTCTCATTCCGCAGGAGACAATTCCCGCTGTTGAAGGCGGACACACTATAGTAGTTATCCCCGGTGAGAAAGCCACCTGCGTCAAGGACGGCAAGACCGAAGGTCAGTATTGCTCAACATGCGGACTTA
>JAILMJ010000028.1 GCA_024692685.1 Clostridia bacterium | reverse complement strand
GTTATCGGCGGCGGCTGCCACGCGGTTGACCTGCTCAGGTGGCTCGTGGGCGACCCCCGGGAGGTCTTTGCCTACGGCATGCATAAGCTGCTGCCTATGGTGACCTATGACGATGCTACGATAGCGATAATGAAGTTTGATGAAGAAACCGCCGGCAAGGTCTTCGTCTCAACCGGGTGCAAGCGCGATTACACGATGAGAACGGTGATTTATGGCACAAAGGGCACAATAATCTGCGACAACACCTCGCCGGCTATGACCCTTTTCAAAGTGGGTGAGGACGGCCTCGCGCACGAGCCGGAGATAATCGAGGTGCCCGTCAACAGCCATAACGCCGCCAAGGAATTCGAGGTCTTTGCCGACACAATCCTCAGCGGCAAGCCCGTAGCAACCGATGCCGTTGAGGGCGCAAAAACCGTCGAGGTCTGCCGCGCAATCGTCGAGTCATCCGTAACGGGCAAAATAGTTAAGCCGGATTATGAATTCTGATAAGCTTAATAAATAATCAACCGGAGAGGGCGCTGTGCTCCCTGCGCCATTCTCCGCTTGACAGTGATACCTTAAAATGATAGAATATCCACCGGCAAAAAAAAATACTTCAAAGGAGTAAAACCATGGCAAAAAACTATTTTGATCTCACAGGTCAGGTCGCAATCGTAACAGGAGCTTCAACCGGTCTCGGCGTTCAGATGGCAAAGGCTCTCGCAAACCAGGGCTGCAACATCGTTGCTCTTGCCCGCAGGCAGAATCTCATCGACGAAGTCGCCGCAGATATCGAGAAAGAATACGGCGTAAAGGCAATCGGCATCCGCTGCGATATCACCGATACCGACAGCGTTGAGGCGGCTGTTGACGCTGCTCTCAAGGAGTTCGGCAGAATCGATATCCTCATCAACAACGCCGGCACAGGCGGAGTTCATCCCGCAGAGGATATGCCCGATGAGACCTTTGCAAACGAGATGAATATAGATCTTTTCGGCACCTTCAAGGTAGCCCGCGCAGTAGCCAAGAAGGCAATGATTCCCGCAAAATACGGCAGGATCATCAACATCGCTTCAATGTATGGCCTTGTAGGCAACAAGATTGCTCCCACCGCCTGCTATCACGCGGCAAAGGGCGGCGTAGTCAACCTCACCAGAGCTCTCGCTGCAGAGTGGGGCGAAAAGGGCATCAATGTCAACTCAATCTGCCCCGGCTACTTCTACACCCCGCTTACCGAGGAGACCCTCAACTCCGAGTTCTTCCAGAACTATGCAAGGACCATGATTCCTCTTGCAAGATACGGCAACGAGGGCGAGCTTGACAGCACCGCCATCTTCCTCGCTTCCCCCGCATCAAGCTATGTCAACGGCCAGAATATCGCTGTTGACGGCGGCTACACCTGCATGTAATTAAGTATTGCTCTCAAAGGGCCTGCACCCCGGGTGCAGGCCCTTTTTGTATGCTCCGGATTATCTGCGGATATATCATCCGCTTTGCATTTTATATTGATTTTTAATCTGCGGGTGGTATAATTAAGACACATGACCTGTTTTGTTACAGTATAAACCCCGTTTTCTCTCAGACAGGAGGCAGAATATGAAATCACTTAAAAAGGCGCTTGCAATATTGCTCTGCGCCGTTATGCTCGCCGGCGTGATGATTACCGGCGTATACGCTGTGCGCCCGCAGAATGCTCATTTTTTCCGGCCGGGAATGAAGGTGTTATTACCGTTTTGTTAGTTTATACCACAAAGTAAATGTCCCAGTTGCTCTGCATGTCGGAGCAGAGCGTTCGCAACCTCATCAAAGAGAACAACATTCCCGTTATTCCCGGCACAAAGAATGTTCTTGTAAGAAAAGAAACATTCGATAATTTCATAAATCAGTATTAAGGATGGCAATTCCTGTATAGATTGGAAGAAATTATTATGACGCATCACAGACAAAAACCGCCTCTGTCGCAGACCGAATGAATGGTCACGGCAGGGGCGATTTTTTTGTTTTTCACGGAATTTTACAAAAAATATCCGTTTGAACGCTTTTTTACAAAAATCATTACTTAATAAACCGTTGAAATTACTGACGAAAACACTAAATCAAATATCCGTAAAAATATCCGTTCATCTGCATAAAAATGGTATTTTTTAACGATTTTCAGTCGTTTTCAGAAAAATAAATAATCCCTTATAAATCTCGGAAATCCTTGATATATAAGGGATTTGAGTGGTCGGAGTGCAGAGATTCGAACTCTGGGCCTCGTGGTCCCAAACCACGCGCGCTACCACCTGCGCTACACCCCGCTGATATTAAATTGTTATGTTGTGCAATCCTTTTTCGCTTACATCAGACAATCCGCTGCGCTTCCCTCAGAAACATAGTCGCCCTGCTCGTTGGTTCACTTCGCAGTTCTCCTTGTTTCTTCATCTCACCGCCTCGCTTCATCCGCCACCGGCGGCACTTCGGCGGTTCGACCACCTGCGCCACACCCCGAAAAATGGATTTAGATAAATTTCTTGTTTTCAGCCAAGCGCGCTGTTCAATACACGGCTGCGCTCAGTTTGCTTGCGTCGCCGCGATGTCTTGTTTACGTAAGTGCGCGGTCTTTTTCTTTTGCTATTTTATCAACTGTATTGATATTTGTCAACAACATATTCCGGAGCGGAATAATATGCCGGTTCCGTTATCGGTACGAAAACCGACAATTATTATTTAAAAGTTTTTTTCGTATATCTTGATTGCTTTAGGAGGATATGCGGGACGCGTACACTGTATAATGTGTCTAATAAGGTATATATAATAATAAAATATGAGCAAAGGGCAAAAAAATGCTTGACGGGGTATTAAAAGTGTGATATTATAACCCTACCTCTGCGCGAGGGTTTATTTTTTGCGCCCTTCGGAAACGGAGAAATCCCCGGCGAAAAACACGGACAGTCCGTATCGCCCGGCGTTGATATCAAAGCGTTTCCGCTTATAATTGCAGAGGGAGGCCTGAGTTTCACGGCGGTTGCCTGATAGACTGCGGCTGAAGCTCAAAAATTCCAATAACGGAGGTGCCGCTCATGGCTGCTAACGGTAAAAGAGTCAAGATTACACTTGCTTGCACCGAATGCAAACAGCGCAATTACAACACAATGAAAAACAAGCAGAACAGCCCGGACAGACTTGAGATGAACAAGTACTGCCGCTTCTGCAGAAAACACACTCTTCACAGAGAGTCCAAGTAATCGGGAGGTAAACCTAATGGCTAAGAAGGAAGTTTCCCAAGCTGCTGAAAAGGTTGCCGCCGCAGAAAACAAAAAGCAGAAGAAGCCTGCCAATCCCAACGGTAATTGGTTTGTCAGAGCAGGCAAGGCAATCAAAAAGTTCTTCAAAGACATCAAAGGCGAGATTAAGAAAATCGTTTGGCCCGATGGAAAGACAGTTGTCAAGTCAACCTTAGTGGTTCTTGTGGCTGTCGCAATCTGCGGCGTGGCGATATTCGCAGTTGACCAGCTCCTCGCATTCCTGATTTCTCTTCTTGAGAAAGCCGCGGAAAACGTGGGCGATTCCGTCAGCACGACTGAGGCTGCCACCGAGGCGGCAACAGAGGCTGCAACAGCCGGTATGGCTGCCCTGAAGAATTTCTTTATCTTCTGATCCGGGAGGAAAAAAGATGTCTGCTGAGACAAGATGGTATGTAATTCATACCTATTCCGGCTACGAAAACAAGGTTAAGACCAATATAGAAAAAGTGGTCGAAAACCGCAAGATGCAGGACCAGATCCTTGAGGTTATGATCCCCGTGGAAATCGTGCAGGACGCCGAAAGCAAGGAAGAGGTCGAGCGCAAGCTCTTCCCCGGCTATGTTCTCGTTAAAGTCGCTGTTGAGTTTGACAGGGATAACCGCCCCAAGATGAGCGACGAAACCTGGCTTCTTATCAGAAACACAAGAGGCGTTACGGGTTTTGTAGGTCCCGAAAACAAAGCAATTCCCCTTTCCGACGAAGAAGTTATCAGGCTCGGAGTCGAGAAGAAAGTTGTTGAAGTTTCCTATAATGTCGGCGATGAGGTCAACATTGTGGACGATATGTTTGACGGCTTCACGGGAGTTGTACAGGAGATTGATCTTGATAACAATTCCGTCAAGGTCGCAGTTTCCGCACTTTTTGGCAAGGAAACCATAGTTGAGCTTGAGCTTGATCAGGTAGAGCTTGCCGAATAATCACGGTAATTTGGGGGTATTTCCCTTTCAAATTTAGCGCGTTATGCGCAGTCCCGCCCTTTCAGGCGGCGGCTTCGTGGGAGGAGCGAAAGGCTCCGCAGTTCACCACATTTTATTGGAGGTTACAATTATGGCACAGAAAGTTGTAGGCTTAATCAAATTACAGATTCCCGCAGGCAAGGCCACTCCGGCTCCCCCTGTAGGTCCCGCACTCGGCCAGCACGGTGTTAACATTATGTCCTTCACAAAGGAATTCAATGAGCGCACCAAGAATGATATGGGTCTTATCATCCCCGTTGTCATCACAGTCTATGCCGACCGCACATTCAGTTTTATTACCAAGACCCCTCCCGCGGCTGTTCTTATCAAGAAGGCATGCGGTATAGAAAGCGGTTCAGGTGTTCCCAACAAAACCAAGGTTGCAACAATCACAAGCGAGCAGATTCGTAAGATCGCTGAGACAAAGATGAAAGACCTTAACGCTGCTTCAGTTGAGACCGCTATGAGTATGATAGCCGGTACAGCCCGCAGCATGGGCGTCGTAGTATCCGATTGATTGCAAACAGTGGGAGGAATAATCCGATTAACCACATATTGGGAGGAAAATAAATAATGAAACACGGAAAAAAATATACTGAGAGCACCAAGCTCATTGAAAAAGCAACTCTCTATGATACAAATGAAGCTCTTGCACTTGCAGTAAAAACAGCGAGCGCAAAGTTTGATGAGACAGTTGAGGTCCATGTACGTCTCGGTGTTGACTCCCGTCACGCCGATCAGCAGGTTCGCGGCGCCGTCGTTCTTCCTAACGGAACAGGCCGTACCGTGAGAGTAGCTGTTTTTGCCAAGGGCGCGGAAGCCGACGCGGCAACAGCGGCAGGTGCTGAGATAGTCGGCGCTGAGGATCTCGTAGCAAAGATTCAGGGTGAAGGCTTTATGGACTTTGATGTTTGTATCGCAGCGCCCAACATGATGGGACTTGTCGGCCGTCTCGGTAAGGTTCTCGGCCCCCGCGGACTTATGCCCAGCCCCAAAGCAGGCACAGTAACTCCCGACGTAGGCAAGGCAGTTACCGAAGCCAAGGCAGGTAAGATTGAGTACCGTCTTGACAAGACCAATATCATCCATTGCCCCATCGGCAAGGTTTCCTTCGGCGAAGAGAAACTCGTTGAGAACTTCAACACTCTTCTTGACGCCATCATCAAGGCAAAGCCCGCCGCATCAAAGGGCACTTACATCCGTTCATGCGTAGTCGCCACCACAATGGGCCCCGGCATCAAGCTCAATCCCAACAAGGTCGGCACAGTTACCTTGAACTGAGACAGAAAAAGCACTTGACACGCAGTAAAATGTGTGTTAACATACCAATGCTGTTCTTTTGAAGACAGCAGGTGCCTGCTGGCATAATGGCATAAGCCGCCTGCCGAGAAAGGAAATTAAACTTTTTGAGTTTTTATGCCCTTTCCGGTTTTGCGGGAAGGGCTTTTACTTTATTAAAGTCCTCCTGAGAACTTAAAAGACAGCGTTGTTTAACAATCCGCATGGAGGTGAAAACAGAAAATGCCCAGCGAAAAAGTCTTAGAGCAAAAGAAGCAAATCGTTGCCGATCTCCAGGACACTATCAAAGCTTCGGTAGCCGGTGTTGTTGTCGACTATAAGGGTATTAATGTTGCTGAGGATACAGCTCTGCGTAAAGAGCTTCGCGAAGCAGGCATTAAGTATTCCGTAGTTAAGAACACTCTTCTCGGCATCGCAGCAAAAAGCATAGGCCTTGAAGATCTTTGCAGTGTACTCGAAGGCACAACGGCTATCGCCATCAGCCCCGAGGATCACACGGCAGCAGCAAGAATTCTCTCTAAGTATGCAAGCACGCACAAAAACTTCACGCTTAAGAGCGGTTATCTCGACGGTAAGGTTATCGACCTGGCTACTATCGAGAGTCTTGCAAAACTTCCCACCAGAGAAGTCCTTCTTGCAACAGTATGCAACGCATTCAACGCACCCATCGCATCCTTCGCACGCGCAGTCCAGGCCATCGTTGACAAGGGCGGCGTAGAAGCATGTGACGCTCCTGCAGCTGAGGAAGCAGCCCCCGCTGAGGAAGCAGCTCCTGCTGAAGAAGTAGCTCCCGCTGAAGAAGCAGCTCCCGCTGAAGAAGCAGCTCCCGCTGAGGAAGCAGCTCCCGCTGAAGAAGCAGCTCCCGCTGAAGAAGCAGTTCCCGCTGAAGAAGCAGCTCCCGCTGAAGAAGCAGCTCCCGCTGAGGAAGCACCGGCAGCAGAATAATTACTGAATATTTAAACGGAGGAAAATAAAATGGCATCAGATAAAATTAATGCTATAATTGAAGAAATCAAAGTTCTTACAGTTCTTGAGCTTTCAGAGCTCGTTCATGCGGTAGAAGAAGAGTTCGGCGTTTCCGCCGCTGCCGCTGTTGCAGTAGCAGCTCCCGCTGACGGCGGTGCAGCAGCTGCCGCTGAAGAGAAATCCGAGTTTGACGTTATCCTCGCTGAGGTTGGCGCAGAAAAGATTAAGGTTATCAAGGTTGTCCGTGAGATCACCGGTCTCGGCCTTGCTGAGGCAAAGGCTCTTGTTGACGGTGCTCCGAAGCCCATCAAGGAAGCAGTTTCCAAGGATGACGCTGAAGGCATGAAGGCAAAACTTGAAGAAGTCGGCGCAAAGGTAGAGCTTAAATAATTTAAACTGACCAAAATAAGAGGCCTGATCAGATCAGGCCTCTTTTTCTTATATTCTTTCCGGGATGCAATTACTTGCCTACGCAGAAGCGTGAGAATATTTCGTCCACTACTGCCGCCGACGCTTTTTCGCCGGTCAGTTCAAGCAGAGAGTTGACTGCGCCGTCGGCGCAGACATTGACAGCGTCGAGTGTCATTCCGTTATTCAGAGCGTTTATACATTCATCAAGCTGCTCTATGGCGCTCACGCAGCAGGCACGCTGCCTTTCGCCTGTGAGGCAGGCTGCGGCCGGGTCAAATTCTCCGGTCATCATCACGTCGGCTATCGCCTTTTCAAGTTCGTCACGCCCTTCGCCTGTAATTGCGGATATTTCAACAACTCTGTCAAAATACCGGCTGATTTCAGCCATATCGCTCTCACAGGGCAGGTCCGCTTTATTGAGCAGGGCTATTTTTTTCTTTTCGCGGCACATATCCGCAATCTGCCTGTCCTCGTCGCTCAGCGGAGAGCTCCTGTCAAATACGGCAAGGATTAATTCCGCCCTGTCGAGTCTTTTGCGCGCAAGGTCAACGCCGAGCGCCTCAACCGTGTTGTCGGTTTCGTGAATTCCGGCCGTATCCGCTATACGCAAAACAATATCGCCGAGCACCGCTTTTTCTTCGATGACGTCTCTTGTTGTGCCGGCCACATCAGTGACAATGGAACGGTCAAATCCGGTTAGCAGATTCATTATTGTGGATTTGCCCACATTAGGCTTACCGATAATTACGGTATCCACTCCCTCCGTTACCGCACGTCCGTTATCGTAACGGCTGACTATATCGGCGAGTCTGGACTTAACCTGAGCAAAGGTAGATTTTATTTCATCGGGTTTCAGTTCTTCAATATCTTCATCGGGGTAATCAACCCATGCGGAGAGCGAGGCGCAGACGGTTACGATTTTGCCGCAGCAGTCTTTGATTTCCCTGCTGAGATTGCCTTCAAGGCTGTTAAGAGCCGCGCCGGCGGCCGCTTTACCCGCCGCGCTGATGAGAGCCATGACACTCTCGCTTGAAGCAAGGTCGAGTTTGCCGTTCAGAAATGCTCTTTTTGTGAATTCGCCGGGTCCCGCCGCCTTTGCTCCGGCATTCAGAGCCGCTCTGAGTACCTGCTTTGTGACGAACAGGCCTCCGTGGCAGCTTATCTCGGCAACATTTTCTCCCGTATAACTGTTGGGAGCGCGGAAAACAAGGCAGACGCCCTCATCGATTTTTTCGCCTGCGTCATAAATGTGACCGAAATATGCCCTGTAACCTTTGCTCTTCTCAATCGGGCATCCGGAAACAGGGACGAATATTTTTCCGGCGATTTTCAGCGCGTCATCGCCGGAGATTCTTATTATTCCGATACCACCGGGGGCATTCGGAGTTGATATGGCGGCAACAGTAGCTTCGTTGTTCATAATCTTCTCTCATTCGAATACGAGTTCAACATTCTCTCCGAGCAAGCGCCCCGTAATTCTGTCAAAAGCCTGTGCGGAGGGGGAGAATTCACCCGGTTCCTCACCTGTGACAGACTGGAAGGCGAGACTGCGGTCAAGCGGTATGATTCCGAGAAGCTGAGTCCGTGTTTCGTCTATACATTCATCTATATTGAGCAGTTTGCTTTTTTCCGTGGGCTTTATCTCAAACATATTGACAAGGAGCCGCAGCTCGCTCAGCCCTGTTTTTTTGAGTTCGTCGCCGGCTCTTGCGCAGCTTCTGACACAGACGCTGTCCGGAGTGGTGATGATGATACCCTTATCCGCGGCGCCTGCGGCAAGAGCAAAGCCTGAACCTATGCCGGCAGGTGCGTCAAGAAATATAAAGTCATAGCCCGGTGAAAGGGCGTCAATCATATCTTTGAATGATTCGGGAGTGAATTCATCTTCGCTGTAAAGCGGAGCGGCGAGAAAGTCAACCCCGCACTCTGCTTTTACAATCGCCTCGTTAACCGCGCAGCGATTGGTAATAACGTCTCCCCAGTTGAAAACAACATCGCCGGCGCAGTTCAGCAAAAGATCCAGAGAGCGCAGGCCGATATCACAGTCAACGGCAAGCACTTTCTTTTCTCTGTAAGCAAGTTCTCTTGAAACTCCGGCCGCAAAGGTCGATTTTCCCACGCCGCCTTTCCCGGAGGCGATTATATAGATTTCCGACATACCGATCTCCCTTCCGTGAATAACCGACCCTGCGTCAGGGGATGAGGACGCCCTCCGGCTGAGGAGCCTCAACGTTATCGCTCAGTCCGCAATAATACTCAACGCAGGCGGCAATGACCGGAGCAACATAAACGCCCGAAATCATTCCTTCGCCTACGGCGGCTATTGCGATTTCGGGATTTTCATAAGGAGCGAACGCAATAAGAAAACCGTTGTTTATCTTGAATGAATAACCGTCTTCCGAAATCCTGTATTCTTGAGAGGTACCTGTTTTACAGGCAACGTCAACAGGCAGGTGCCTGAAATATTTGGCGCAGTAACCCGTTGTACCGACTTCAAGCATACCGCGTTTTACAATATCAAGGGTTTCGGCTGAAATACCGGTCTCCGTGACAACCTCCGCCTTGTTTTCATAAATTGTTCTGGTGTAGTCAAAACTCTTGACGCTCTTTATGAAGTGAGTTCTGTACCTTGTTCCTCCGTTGGCAATGGTGTTGACATAGTTTGCGAGCTGAATCGGAGTGAAAAGGTTACCCGCCTGACCGATGGCGGACTGAACGACATAACCGGCAAGCCACTTCTGGTTTATGGACGCGCGGTATTCGGGGCTGTCAAGCACACCGACTGCCTCGTTGAGTTCGCATCCGGTCTTTGAGCCGAGGCCGAGCATCATTCTGTATTCATTCATCTTGTCAATTCCGACCATGGCACCTACCGTCATGAAGAAGGTGTTGCAGCTTTCATCAATCGCTTCAACGACATTGACGTATGCATTTGCGTGGGCCTGTTCGCATTTGAAATCCTGACCGAGGAAAGTATATGTACCGTCGCAATAGACGGTGAAATCTTCATCTATGATTTTTTCTTCAAGAGCCGCAATGGCGACCGACGGTTTTGCCGTGGAGCCGCAGGCGTATGTTGAAACGAGGGCTCTGTTCCAGAGCGGAGAACCTTTTGCTTTGTTGAGTTTATCGGCGTCATCGTAATAGGTTGAAATATCATAAGTCGGGTAGGAAGCGCAGGCAAGCACGGATGAATCCTTGCAACTGAGGACCACGACCGCCCCCGCGGGACTTATACCGAAACCGGTTGAGGTTTCGCAGCACTCCCTGAGAGCGTCCTGGGCAACTTTCTGCATACCGGAATTGATAGTCAGAATAACCGAATTTCCCTGCTCCGGTTTTTTGGTTACCTCAACAGTCTTTTTACCGTTGGCATCGGTATATACCGTCTTTTCCCCGTCGGTACCTTTGAGATAGTACTCCATAGCCAGTTCCACGCCGCTTTTTCCGAGATAATCGGTCATGCCGTAGCCTTCATCCTTCTTTTCGGCGTATTCCTCGGCGCTGATGATACCTGTCATGCCCAGAATATGGGGGGCGAGTTTGCCGTCTGTATAGGTTCGCACGGGGACTATTTCAACGTCTACACCGCGGTAGAAATTGCTGTTTTCTTTAATGCGTGAAACGATAATCTCAGGCACTTTTTCAGCAAAGGTATAGGGTATACGCACACTGAAATAAAGACGTTTCATCTCATAGCGCACTGCCGCAACCTTGAGGACATCCTTGGGCACAAAGTTTTCAAGTTCAAATTCGTCCACAAGGGCGTCGTAACAGTTTTGGGCAGTGGCATAATCGTTGAGATTGAGCATTTCACGGCTTTTCATCTCTTTGATTTCGGTGTCGCTGTCTTTCTTGAATTTTACATTGCCTTTTTTGTCAAATTCCAGCGGAAGATTGTTTATCCATTCAACGCCTTCCGCGTCAAACATCCTGATAAGGCTGATGATAATGTTGTTGCGCTGCTCATTCTGCGATGAGGGCGGGAAATATGCCGCGTCAAAGATAACCGATGAGCACTGCTCGTTGTAGACGAGTTTCTGACCGTTGCAGTCAAGAATTTCGCCTCTTGCCGCCGATATCGGAGAGGTACTTGATGAAACGTTGGATACCTCGGCGGCATAAGCATCGCCGTCGATTATCTGGATTTTAACCAGCGCTCCCGTGAGTATCACAAACAGGGCCAGGATGACGCAGATTGCGGAAATTATTCTGTTTCTTGTTAAGAAAGAATACACTGACTGCACCTCCTGTGTTTATTCGTCAAAGTATTGCTCGGTTTTGAATTTATCCTCAATATATTTCACGAGGAAGAAAAGAAAAGGCGAGAAAACTGCCGTATAAACCGCGCCTGGGATATAATATCTGAAAAGCATGGCAAAGGCCATGTCGGTGTTTATGATAACGTAGTGCCAGAGCCAGTAGCCCACGCAGTAAATCAACGAGGCAATACCGGTAAGAAGCAGGTGCGTGATAAAGTTGTTTCTCATTATCAGGTTGATAAGTGTGCCGCAGGCAAAGCCGATAACAGCAAGAAACATTGCGTTGAAGTTGTTGCCGTGAGCAAAGACATCCCAGAGTGAGCCCGCAAGCAGGCCGTAGAATATGCCCGCAACATCTCTCTCAAATACGGATATGGCCGTCACGGCGGGAATAAGCAACAGAGCCCGGACTCCGAAAACCTGCGGAAACCAGCCGTCCGTATTCTGGATTACGGAAAGCAGAATGACCGCAACGGCGAGCCAAGCCCTGCGATATATTGTTTTTTTCTGTTTTACGCTCAGCTTTGTCATATTATTGCGCCTGACCGTCAAAGTTTGTAATTATGAATACATCGGTAATCTGTGAGAAATCCACGCCCGGCTTCACTATTGCCGAGGCGGATATATTCAGGGTTGCGTCAAGAATGTCCTCAACCGTGCCGATAATAAGATCTCTCGGATAAACGCCGCCAACGCCTGCGGTGCAGACAAGACCGCCGGCCGTAACTGCCGTGCGGGCGGAAAGACCGGGAATCTGGCACTGACCTTTTTCGGCAAGCTCAACCGTGGTGGTGACATAGCCGACTTCCCTGGTTCTTGTTTCATAGCAGCTTACATTGACAGTGGGATTGAGTATGGTGTTGACCGTGCACTGTGTTGGGGTGACGCTTGCAACGACTCCGACAAGATATTTACCGTAGATAACCGGATCGTTTACTTTAATATCATCGCCCGAACCTTTGTCAAGAGTGAAACTGCCGAAGTGACCTGCCGCGTCGCGGCCTATTACGGCGGCCTCGGCAAAGGTGTAGTCTTCGTGATCCTCTTTCAGGTCAAGGAATTCCTTGTAGAATTCGTTTTTGTGAATGAGCTGCTCGTGGCCAACAAGCCTTTCGCGCAGGTTGTCAATCTCAGCCTGAAGCTCGGCGTTTTCGCGCTTGAGATAGGATGAGGATTTGAAAGTTATGGGGAGTTTTTCAAAGGCGGAAGTTATGGAGCCGGCAAATTTCGAAACGGGGCCGAACACCACGCTGACCGCCGCCGTTACGGGAGAGGAACCGCTTCTTGAAGCAACGGAAATAACGCTCCCTGCCGTAAGAGCGACGAGAACGACAATCAGTATTTTAAATCCGGCGCTTTTCAGAAAACGGGACATTTCACTTCTCCTCAGATATATTTCTTTGCGTTGCCTTCGGGGCCGTTGAGGCAGATGCCTGTGCCTGCAACCACGCAGTCAAGCGGATCGGAGGCTATTTTAACGGGAATCTTGGTTTCCTCTTCGATGAGTTTGTCAATTCCTTTGAGCAGAGCTCCGCCGCCCGTAAGCATAATGCCTCTGTCGATAATATCGGAGGCAAGCTCCGGGGGAGTCTGTTCGAGAGTGGTTTTGACAAGGTCCACTATCTGGGAAACGGGATCCGAAAGGGCTTCGCGGATTTCTTCGCTTGTGATATCAATATCCTTGGGCAGGCCGTCAAGCAGATTTCTGCCCTTGATATTCATTGATGTTTCTTTATCAAGCGGGTAAGCGGAGCCGATTTTTATTTTGATTTCTTCTGCTGTTCTTTCGCCCAGAAGAAGGTTGTATTTCTTCCTGATGTAGGAAATTATCGCTTCATCAAGGTCATCGCCGGCTATTCTTGTTGAATTGGCCGTCACTATTCCGCCCAGGGAAATAACCGCAACCTCAGAGGTGCCTCCGCCGATATCGACAACCATACTGCCGGTGGCTTCGCTTACGGGAAGCCCTGCTCCGACCGCCGCTGCCATCGGTTCCTCAATAAGACTTATCAGGCCCGCTCCGGCGCTCTTCGCTGCGTCATGCACAGCCTTCCTTTCAACCTCTGTAACACCCGAAGGAATGCAGATGAGTATTCTTATTCTCGAAAGCGGCTTTTTGCTTATGGTGCGCTTTATAAAAGATTCTATCATTTCGGCGGTGATGTCAAAGTCGGCAATGACGCCGTCTTTCAGCGGGCGTACCGCCACTATTGAGCCCGGGGTTCTGCCTATCATTTCCTTGGCTTCCGTGCCCACGGCCACTACTTTCGGCGGATTGCTCTTCTGATCGACCGCAACAACAGAGGGCTCGCGGATAACTATACCCTTACCCTTGACAAAGACAAGAGTATTCGCGGTCCCCAAGTCTATTCCAATGTCCTGAGTGAATATCATTTAAGCCGCTCTCCTTTATTTCTTGTATTTTACGGAGGCAATAATCTTCTCTATCTCGTCAAACTTTTCACCGATATCTTTGTCGGCGGAAATTTCAAATACAAAGGTGTTGTCGCCATGTTCTATGATGTAATAACCTACGAAAACCGACTTGCCGGAAGCGTCCGGGATAAAGACGGCAATGAGAGGGCCTGTGGTGTCATTCAAAGTAAGACCTCTGGTATAATCCTTTGCGTCGGGATAGCTCTTCTTCAGAGTGTCAATCATTTTTTCATATCTGATTTGAACTTCCGCAGCGCTTTCTTCGGGCTGGAGTATCTTTATGATTTCAGAGCTGTTATCTTTCTGGATGGTAGCGGTTGCAAGGCTCTCAAGGTTGCTCCATCCGGAGGGGATTTCAATCGAATAATCGTTGAATTCAATACGGTTGCCGATGATGAGGGCTTCTTTGATGTCGGGAACTTCCGTCGCGAGTTCGCCGTTATTGTCTTTGACGGGTTTGCCGTTAGGATCCGTTACGACAATGAGAATGTCGCCGTCCTGGTTTGTGGCGGCTTCTCCGTTTTCCTTTGTCTGAACAGCGAGAGTTGAGCCGCCGGCATCGGTATACATTTCCGCTCCGTCAATCTTTTTCACCCTTGAGCAGGCGGCTACGCAACCGAGTATGATAATGCAGACCGAAACTGCAGCAATAATTCTTTTCATTTTGAGAACCTCCGTTATCAGCCGTTAAGAGCGGCAAACGCTTTTTTGTTGTTTGAATGAAGGGTTTTGAATACTTCAAAGTTGCGGTCATAAACCGCTTTATTCTCTGCGTTGGGAAAGAAAGTCTTTTTTGCGGGAATAAGGTCTTTTGCGTCTTTGACATCCTTTATTATCCCGAGACCGACCGCTACGAGAACAGCGCCGCCAACCGCGCCGACATTCTGGGGACTGTCAACCGTTTCTATGGTTTTGCCTGTTATATCCGCGAGAATCTGGCAGGTGACATCGCTCAGCGCGCCGCCGCCGACAAATCTTACCACGGATGAAGTCTTGATTTTCTTATCCTGTGTTTCGAGGAACCAGCGCAGATGGAAGCAAACGCCCTCAATTACTGAGCGGATAAGCTGTGTTTTGCCTGTTTCAAGACTTATGTTGAAGAACATTCCTCTTGCATTCGGGTCTTCAAACGGACAGCGGTTTCCGTGAAGCCAGGGAGCGAACACAACTCCGCCGCTGCCTGCGGGAGTTTCTGAAATAACCTTTGAGAGATAGTCGTAAAGAGATGTGTAAACCGTCTCTTTGGATTCTGCGACATTGCACTTTTCAAGGTAGATGTCAACCTCGTCAAGGGCGATGTGATCTTTGACCCATTCAAGGCATTTGCCCGCGGTTTCAAGTTCCGCGAAGTAGTTGTAGCTGTCGGGCTGCGCGCCGACTATTGCGGCTATCATGGCAGAGGTGTCAACAATGCTTCTGTCAACAACCGTTGATACCCAGCCTGAGGTGCCCTGATAAATATGAGTGTCGCCGAGCTGTGCGCTGCCCGCGCCCACGCCTATGAGCGAAGCGTCTCCGCCGCCGCCGTAAACCGCGGTGCCCTCTGCAAGGCCGAGCTGCTGCGCCGCTTCCGCGGTGAGTTTGCCGACAACATCCGTGCACTTGACTATTTTGGCGAGATGGTCGGGATTGACCTCGAGCATCTTGCAGACTTTCGGGCTCCAGCACTTGTTTCTGATGTCATAGAGAAGGGTGCCGAAGGCGGAGTCTCTTGTCATAACGAATTCGCCCGTCATACGGCTGATGAGATATTCCTTGACATCGAGCCACTTGTATACCCGTGAGAAAGCCTCGGGATCATTATCCTTGAGCCAGTGGTATTTATAAACGGGATCCTTGACACTGCTTGAAACAGCGCCGGTGATTATGAGGGAGGGGATGAGCTTCAATATGTTTGCCCCGGCTATCTGGGGGCCGTAGGCGATTATGCGCTTGACCTGCTCCTTGGCTCTCTGGTCCATGTAGCTGAATGCCCTGTGAACAGGTTTGCCTTCTTTATCAACAAGTACAAGGCCCTGCATCTGGGAGCAGAATGAAATGCCGTCTATCATATCCGGCTTTATGTCGCACTTGGCAAAAACCTTTGTCGTGGTGCTGCAAAGAGCCTGCCACCATTCTTCGGGATCCTGCTCCGCGCCTCCGTCGGGTAATATGTACAACTGATAGCCTTCCATTGCCGCGCTTAAAAGTTTGATTTCCTTTTCTATTTCAAAAAGGCAGGTCTTGACACCTGTTGTTCCGATGTCGTAGGAAATGACGTATTTTTTCATAATGTTTCCTCCTCGGATAAAATAGGACATACCGCCACAGTTTATTACATTATAAATAATAAATATGAAAATTACAAGTTAATATTAAAAAATTAACATATATTTTCGGCAAATCAAATCCGGAGTGATTGCACATCACTCCGGATTTCTCTCTTTTATGAAACTGTCACATCGTGAAAGGTTGCGCCGATATAATCGGCAAGTTCCTGTGGGTTTATACCGAGCATAAGTCCTCTCATTCCGCCGCTCACGAATATTTTGTCAAAAAGCGTGGCGGTTTCGTCAATGACTGTGGGAAACTGTTTCTTCATCCCTATGGGAGAACAGCCTCCCCTTATGTATCCGGTGGTTTTGAGAAGGTCCTTTACATGGAGCATTTCTATCTTTTTCTCACCGAATACCTTTGCGGTCTTTTTTAAGTCAAGCTCGTCAAACACGGGAATGCAGCACACGCCCATTCCGCCCTTTTCCCCGGAAAACACAAGAGTTTTGAAAACGATGTCCTTGTCTTTGCCCGTTTTGCGCACTATTGACGCTCCGGAAAGATCGCTTTCGTCAACCTCATATTCGAAGGTTTCGTATTCTATTCCTGCGCTGTCAAGCAGGCGCATCGCGTTGGTTTTGTTCATTTCTTTGAAATCCTGAATGTGAATGAATAAGTCTTTCCGCTTTTAAGTTTGTAGGGCTTGTGAAGGTAGGCGCAGCCCGGCATATCTCCGCCGACGCCCCTCTCCGCCGCGTCTAAGGAAAGAGTAATATAATCGTCTTTTACAAGCTCATAAAGATGGGTTGCCTTATCAAGTTTATCGGGATTGTAATATGAAAGGTTGAAGCCGAACGGAATGTCCATGGCGTCGATGACTATGCCGCTGCCGTTATCGTTTGTAACCGACAGAGACCTGACATCCGTGCGGTGGCCGTTTTCCTGGGGACGCATATATCTGTGCTCGAGTTCGTCGACTGACAGGGAGTGTCTTGCTATTTTTGCGCCCGTCTTTCTGTCGCAGTAGGTTTCCTGCGGGCCTCTGCCGTACCACGAGGCATTGCAGAATTGTCTGTTTATGCCCATTCTTACGCCGACTTTGAGCATAGGAAGGAGAAGACCGGATGCCGAGTGGGAAACCGTTACATCACCGTCGGGGGAGAACAGATATGTGGTGGCGACTCCGCTTGTAAACGGAGCGTTCCACTTAACTTTTACTTCCACGCCTCCCGATACGGAGGAAGCAGTGAGGGAGGAACAGACGGTCATCGCTGTTGAGCGTTTCCACTGATAAAGCGGATGGATTCCCGATATCGGAGCCACGAAGTTCAGATATCCGCGGTCGTTATCCGTAAGAGGCCTGAAAAAGTCGGGCTTCATAGGTACGGTTATGAGTTCGCCGCCGTTATATTCGAGCGATGAAAGAGAACCGTTTGTTATCCTTGCGCTGAAATTATCGCCCTTGATTACGGCGCTCTTGCCCGTCACCCTGAATTTGAGGTTGCCCACGGCGGGTTTTCTGTCCGCTGCCGCTTTTTCCCTGATGACAATCTGGGAGAAAGAAATTTCGTATCCCGCGGGAGCCCAGGGCCTGTCGCTCTTCTGCCTGAAGCAGACCGTGAGAATGAGCTCGCCTTTGCCGTATTCCTTTATATCATAAGACAGAGTCACAGCCTCTTCGGACATTGGAGCTATTACAAGGTCCGTGATTTCCCCGCTCTTAACCTCTTCGCCGTCAAGGGTAAGCGACCAGGCGAAAACAATATCCGAGGTGTCCGTGAAGACATTTTTGTTTTTCAGTATAACCGTGCCGTTTGCCGCGTCGCAGTCCTTTGCTTCAAGGTTTGAATAAACCTTTTTAACTTCGTAATAGGAAGGCTGAGGCTGTCTGTCCGCGGTGATGATTCCGTTGGCGCAGAAGTAATAACTTGAAATACCTTCATCGAAGTCGCCGCCGTAAAGCCACCGGTCACAGCCGTTTTCCGTCTTCCTGATGGACTGGTCAACATAATCCCAGATAAAGCCGCCTGCCATGTGCTCATAATTCTCGAAATCGTCAACATACTCTTTGAAATTGCCCAGACTGTTTTCCATGGCATGAGCGTATTCGCAGTAGATAACGGGATGGTCGGCGTAGACCTTTTCGGGGACGGGCTTGTTGTCCGCCGCGAGGGCGTTAGCGATATTGTCAAAGGCCGAAATTTTGACCTCTCTCTTGTTCCTCAGGCAGTCAACCACTGCCTCAACGGGATACATTCTGCTGATGAAATCGGATTTGGTGAAATCAAAGTCTCCTTCGTAGTGAATAGGACGGCTCCTGTCGAGCTCGAGAATAGCCTGCTTTTCGTGCATAAAGTTGCTGCCGTCACCCGCCTCGTTGCCAAGTGACCAGAAGCAGACGCAGGCGTGGCTGCGATCGCGCAAAACCATTCTTCTTGCCCTGTCGATGACCGCCTCTTTGAATTCGGGGTTGTCACCGGGGCAGTTTTTCCTGCGGACACCGTGAGTTTCGATGTCGGCCTCATCCATAACATAAAAGCCGAGCTCATCAGCCATATCATAGAGAATTTCCTTGTTCGGATAGTGGCTTGTTCTGATTGCGTTTATGTTTGCCCTCTTCATCAGATAAAGATCCTGGCTGTATCTTTCAAGAGGAGTTGCCCAGCCGTTATCAGGGTCGAAATCGTGGCGGTTAACGCCCTTGATGATAACCCGTTTTCCGTTGATATGCAAAACGTTGCCGATGATCTCAACTTTCTTGAAGCCAATCCTGACAGACTTTGCGCTCAGTGTTTTTTTGCCGGATTTAAGCACGATGGCGAGGCGGTAAAGCGAGGGCGTTTCCGCGCTCCACGCCTTAATATTTTCCTTGATGCAGTTAAAGTGAAGCACGGTTTTCCCGCCCTTGACTTCAAGGGTTTCCGAGCCAACCTTTTCGGCTTTGCCGCCGTCATAGAGGAGGGCTTCAACTGTGCAGTTTTTCGCCTCTCCGCAGTTGAAAAGAGTCACCTCAAGATTGAGCTTACCGTCGGTATAACCGTTCGTGAGGCCGGCATCGGCAAAGAAGTCCTTTATACAGATATTCTCTTCGGCGTAGAGGTAAACATCCCTGTAAATTCCGCAGAGGAACCACATATCCTGGTCTTCAAGATATGTGCCGTCGGTGTAGCGGTAAACCTCGGCGGTGAGTTGGTTTTCACCGTCTTTCACGTAGTCCGTGATATCAAACTCAGCGGGGGTCATGGAGCCCTGCGAATAACCGACCTTTTTATTGTTTATGTAAAGGAAAAAACCTGCCTTGACCGCGCCGAAATGGATAAAAATCCTCTTGCCTGCGAAACTCTCCGGCACGCTGAATGTACGGCGGTAAATGCCGACTTCATTGAGGGAATGATTGATTTTCGGTATCTCTTTTTTATTTGTTGACAAAGCTCTCGGGTAGGAGGCGCAAAGATAAATCGGTTTGCCGTAACCCTTTAACTGCCAGAGTGAGGGAACCTCGATACTGTCCCAGGAACTGTCATCGAAGTCTTCGGCAAGATAATCCGGGCCGATATTGTCAACACCCGTTTGCCAGTAGAATTTCCAAATGCCGTTCAAAGAAAGAAAATCGGGGGCGTCCTTGCCGGAAACGGCATCCTCAACACTTCCGCGGGGAAGCGCGGTATTGTGGCCGTCCTCCTTGTTTTCCTTGATTATGTACGGGTTTTCCCAGTATTTCATATCGGTTGTCATATCTGCTCTCCTTGTGTTCGTGTAATTACCTTTCTATTTTATCATAAACTTATATTACGGTCAAATTCATTTTTCATTTTTCGGAAAACAATTGCTCTTTTATCTCTTCTGTGTTAAAATCGAAGCAGGAAGAGTAACCGGCGGATGCCGGGATAACCGGGAAGGAGGCATAAAAGTGGGAAAACTTATTAAAATAACCGGAATTGCAATTATAATTGTTGCTGTTGTTGCCGGGGCGTTTGCGGCAATATCCCGCAATAAACAGCAGAAAATAAAGGCGGCCGGCTGTTCGTTTTCGACCGAAGGACTTGACGGTGTAACGGGAGCGGAATGTCTGAGCGAAAAGGTTCTGGTTTATACCGGTTCCAACGGTAAAAAAGGCCTTCTGTCCTTTGACGGAAAGATTTCCGATGAGGCGGCTCAGGATAAGGTTTACTCCGTGAGCGAAAACTGGAGAGACATCAGGTTTGTTGCGGAGGGACCCGTTTCCGAATATATGCTTCTCATAGATGTTGACGCCGCGAAGTTCACCAGAAAGCAGTATCACGGCCCTGTTCAGCCGGAAAAGACGCCGTGTTGGGATTCATCCGCCAACCGTCTTTCCTGGACAGATGAGAAAGGCTACGGGGAGGCGGTTGTCCCCGGCAGTCCTGCGCTTGAGCCCGGGCTTTATCCCGTTTCCGATTCTCTCGGAAGCAAAGCAAAGTACGGCTATGTCAATGAACGACTTCAGCTTATGATAGGTCTCTCATACGACAGCGCCCTTGACTTTTCCGAGGGCCTTGCTCCCGTTCGCAAGGGAGGCAGTTGGGGTTATATAGACGAAAGCGGTTCTGCGGTAATACCGTTTGAATTTGAATCAATAGGCAGCGAAGGCGCATACACTTTCAGAAACGGTCTTGCCCCTGCAAAAAAGAACGGAATGTGCGGACTTATAGACAGACAGGGCAATCCGGTTGTGGCGTTTGAATTTGAGAATATTCTCCAGGGCAGAGACGGAAAGTATTTTGCCGAAAAAGACGGCAGGTGGGGAGTTTTGACGGTCAACGAAGACATTTACAGCGCCGCCAATACAACCGCCGCCCAGGAGGAGACATCTCAAACAGCGGCAACAGGCAGTGATTACAGGGTTACAACTTCGGGCAGCATATTGAATCTCAGAGCCTCAGCCGACCCGACGTCTCAGATAATCGCCAAGATTCCGAACGGAACCGTTATCACAGTCACGGAGATTGTTTCGGGGTGGGCTCACACCACCTACAACACAGCTGACGGCTGGGTGAGCGCCGAATTTTTAACTCCGGCTGAAACGGCCGCTGTCCCAACGGAACCGGCCGCATAATTCCCGTTTGGAAAGAAGCGAAAAAAATTGAAAAAATCAATGTAAAAATATAAAAAACCCCTTGACTTATCTTATATTTTTATGTATAATACGCTTACCATAGATTTTTATCTATGTATCTGCATTTGTGAGCGACAATGACAGAGCCATCCGGTAAAAGACGGAGAACATTTTTGTTCTCCGCCTTTTATCTTTTATACGTTTTTTCGGGGGAGTTCCGCAGTAAAGAAGTATATCAGAAAACCTGTTTTCAGCAGCATCCCGTAAATTGTGGATAAAGCTGCGCAAAGCACAAGATATGGTGGCCCTATTATTACATTATATATTGTATCTTCTCAGACTTTTTCGCGAACGCCCGGAAGTGTTGAAATTCTAACAAAAACGGCTTCTGAAAAAAGCAAAAAAATATTTAAAATAATTGTTGACATTATAAATATGTTGTGATATAGTATCAAGGCATGCTGAGTAAGTAGGGGTAATTGCGCCCTGAACTCGGCATTATGATATGCGATGATGCGGGAGGTGGCCGCCCATGAGGCGGGGAATTTCCGCGGAGTATGTCCGATTTTAAACCGGGCGATTAAATGTTCCGAAAAGCTTCACTATGCTTTGCCCGAGGTTTTTCGTCATAGTGCTCAAAGCTGCGGTTGCTTGCGAAAGCCGTGTTATTTTGAGCAGAATGATGGGAAATGCCGGGCGGAGGATATTGCGGCGGCAGCTGTGCCGATTTCCCTCGGCCCAGATTGTATCGGAATATCAAGGAGGGTTTACCTCCGGGCAAATATGTGCTTATCGATTGCTCCGGAAAGTGTTTTCCGGTTTTTGAATCGGAAGGGTTGAAACACCCGGGTCGGTTTACACAATTTTGCATGCCCGCCAAATTTTAAGGAGGCATTCCAATGGCAGTTAAGGGAAAAATGAGAATCAGACTCAAGGGTTACGATCACACTCTCGTTGACAAGTCGGCAGAGAAGATCGTTGAGACGGCTAAGAGAACAAACGCCACAGTCAGCGGCCCCGTTCCTCTCCCCACCGAAAAAGAAGTCGTCACAATTCTTCGCGCAGTTCATAAGTATAAGGACAGCCGCGAACAGTTTGAACAAAGAACACACAAAAGACTCATTGACATTATCAATCCCTCACAGAAGACAGTTGAGGCATTGACGGGTCTTGAGCTTCCCGCAGGCGTTGAAATCGAGATCAAACTCTGATTTTGACTATGCAGGTCAAGTTGGCTCAAAGGTCAACCAATAACCAAAGGAGGATGCTAATATGCAGAAAGCACTTATCGGCAAGAAGATCGGTATGACTCAGATCTTCGACGAAAAGGGAAACGTTATTCCCGTAACGGTTGTTGAGGCAGGTCCTTGCAACGTCGTTATGAAGAAGACGGTTGAGAACGACGGCTATGAGGCTGTTCAGCTCGGCTTCGGCGACATCAAGGTTCAGCGTGTAAACAAGCCCATGACAGGTCATTTCAAGAAGAATGACGTAATCGCCAAGAAAACCCTCAAAGAGTTCAAGCTTGACGATATCGATTCGCTCAACATCGGCGACACCATCACCGCAGACATTTTTGCCGCGGGTGACAAAGTTGACGTAAGCGGTACCAGCAAAGGTAAAGGCACAGCCGGCGCCATCAAGAGATGGAACTTCGGAAGACTCAAAGAGTCCCACGGTACCGGCCCCGTTGCCAGACACGCAGGTTCCCTCGGCGCCTGCTCCGATCCTTCAAGAGTATATAAAGGAAAGAAGCTCGCCGGCCATCTCGGTGTTGAGAGAGTAACCATTCAGAATCTTTTGATAGCTAAGGTTGACGCGGAGAATAACCTTGTAGCCATTAAGGGCGCCATCCCCGGCCCCAAGGGCGGCATCGTTCTCATCCGTGACAGCATAAAGAAATAAGGAAAGGAGTAGAATAAAATGCCTAAAGTATCGGTTTTTGACATGACAGGCAAAAAGGTTTCCGACCTTGAACTTGCCGATAGCGTATTCGGAATTGAACCGAGTATCCCCGCAATGCATCTTTGCGTTGTTGCTTACCTTGCAAATCAGCGTCAGGGCACACAGTCTACCCTTACCAGATCCGAAGTCAGCGGCGGCGGCAAAAAGCCCTGGAGACAGAAAGGCACCGGCCGCGCAAGACAGGGCTCAACAAGAGCTCCCCAGTGGTATCACGGCGGCATAGCCCTCGGCCCCAAGCCCCGTAAGTATCATAAGGATGTTAACAGGAAGGTCAGAAGGCTTGCGATGAAGTCCGCCTTCTCGTCAAAGGTAGCAGACGGCGAGCTTATTGTTCTTGACGAACTCAAGCTCGACGAAATAAAGACCAAAGAGATGGTCAAGGTTGTCAACGCTCTTGAGACCGGCAAAAAGGTGCTCTTCGTTCTTCCCGAGAAGAATGACATTATTTACCGCTCATCACGCAATATAGCGGGAGTCAAGACAACTCTTGTCAACACATTGAATGTTTATGATATCCTTAACTGCGACACAGTCGTGGTTCTCAAGGATGCAGTCAGCAAGATTGAGGAGGTATATGCATGAGCAAGGCAGCACAGGATATAATCCTTCGTCCCATCATCACTGAGAACAGCATGGACGGTATTGCGGATCGCAAATATACCTTCGAAGTTGCCAAGGACGCAAACAAGATTGAAATTGCAAAGGCAGTTGAAACTCTTTTTGACGTTAAGGTTGCCAAGGTAAACACCGTAAATGTTAACGGAAAGCTCAGAAGGTACGGCCGTTTTGAGGGCTACACCGCTTCCCGTAAAAAAGCAATCGTTACCCTCACGGAAGATTCAAAGACAATAGAGTTCTTTGACGGAATGATGTAATAACCCGGCGGTAAAGTATGGAGCAGAATGATATTGCTCCGCAAAGCTGCTGTAAGGAGAGAAAAAAATGGCTATAAAGTTCTATAACCCGACAACAAACGCCAGACGTAATATGTCGGTTACCGATTTCTCCGAGCTTACCAAGGTCGCTCCCGAAAGAAGTCTTCTCGTTTCGCTCAAGAAGAACAGCGGCCGTAACAGCTACGGAAGAATCACTGTCCGTCACAGAGGCGGCGGTGTTCGCACAAAGTATCGTATCATTGATTTTAAGAGAAACAAACTTGACGTTCCCGCAACGGTTCAGAGCATAGAATATGACCCCAACCGTTCGGCTTTCATCGCTCTTCTTAAATATGAAGACGGCGAAAAGAGATATATCCTTTATCCCGTCGGCCTTAAAGTAGGCGACACAGTTGTTTCCGGCGCTTCGGCGGATATCAAGGCGGGCAATGCCCTTCCTCTTAAGAATATCCCCGTAGGTACCGTAGTACACAATGTTGAGCTCTACCCCGGCAGAGGCGGCCAGCTTGCAAGAGCAGCGGGCAACTCCGCTCAGCTCATGGCTAAGGAAGGCGTTTACGCCCTTCTCCGTCTGCCCTCAGGTGAGTTACGTAATGTTTCCGCCGATTGTATGGCCACTGTCGGTCAGGTCGGCAACATTGACCACGAGAACGTTAAGATCGGCAAAGCCGGCCGTAAACGTCACATGGGATGGAGACCTACCGTGCGCGGTTCTGTTATGAACCCCAATGACCACCCCCACGGCGGTGGTGAAGGTAAGTCACCCATCGGCCGTCCCGGCCCTGTTACCCCCTGGGGTAAGCCGGCTCTCGGTTACAAGACCAGAAGGACAAAGAAGCCTTCTGATAAGATGATTATCAAACGTCGCAACGACAAATAAGTGAAAGGAGCAGAAAATAATGGGCAGAAGCGTAAAAAAAGGACCGTTCGTGCAGCCTAAACTGCTCGAAAGAGTTCAGAAGATGAACGAAACAGGCGAAAAACAGGTTCTCAAGACCTGGAGCCGTTCATCCACAATCTTTCCCGACTTTGTCGGCCACACATTTGCCGTTCACGACGGACGTAAACATGTTCCTGTATATGTAACAGAGGATATGGTCGGCCACAAACTCGGTGAGTTTGCACCCACAAGAACCTTCAGAGGTCATGCAGGTTCCAAGACATCAAATAACGGTAACTAATCGGCGAAAGGAGTGTATATAAATGTCAGATAACGAAATGATGAGCGTGCCTACCGCAACTGCTAAGGCCACTTACATCCGTATTGCTCCCCGCAAGGTACAGATAGTTCTTGATCTCATCAGGAACCAGCCTGTAGAGAAAGCAATGGCAATTCTCAAATACACGCCCAAAGCCGCGTGTGAACCTTTGCAGAAGCTCTTAAAATCCGCTATCGCCAACGCCGAGAACAATAACAATATGGACGTTGACAGTCTCTATATTGCGGAGTGCTATGTAGGTCAGGGACCCACACTCAAGAGAATCAGACCCAGAGCACAGGGCAGAGCTTACAGGATTAACAAGAAAACATCACATATTACCCTTGTACTCAAGGAAACGGAATAAGCGAAGAGGAGGTTAAACAATGGGACAGAAAATTAATCCTACCGGTTTAAGAATCGGTGTTATAAAGCCCTGGGAATCCCGCTGGTATGCAGAGCCCGAAAAGTTTGGCGATACTCTCGTTGAGGACTATAAACTTCGCGAGTACCTCCTTGAAAAACTTGCTCCTGCAGGAGTACCCAAGGTAGAAATCGAACGCGATGTAAAGCGCGTTTATGTAACAATTCACTGCGCAAAGCCCGGTATGGTTATCGGCAGACAGGGCACAGAGATTGAGAAGCTCAAGAAAATCTGCGAAAGATTGCTCGGCGGCAAAGAGGTTTCCCTCAACATCGTCGAAATCAAGCAGCCCGATCTCAATGCTCAGCTTGTTGCAGAGAATATCGCAGCTCAGCTCGAAAAGAGAATTTCCTATCGCCGTGCCGTTAAGCAGGCAATAGGCCGTACAATGAAGCTCGGCGCAAGAGGCATTAAAATCCAGTGCAACGGCCGTATAGGCGGCGCTGAAATAGCCCGTTCCGAGACATATCACGAGGGAACAATCCCTCTTCAGACGATTCGCGCTGATATCGACTACGGTTTTTCAGAGGCAAAGACAACTTACGGCCGTATAGGTATCAAGGTCTGGCTTTACAGAGGCGAAGTTCTCCGTGAAGCGAGAAACAGCAACCGTCCCAGAAGACGCAGAGAAGGAGGTAACCGATAATGCTTTTACCCAAGCGTGTTAAATACCGCAGACAGCAGAGAGGCAGACTCAAGGGTAAGGCCACCAGAGGCAATAAGATTGCTTACGGTGAATACGGTCTCGTAGCTCTTGAGCCCGCATGGATTACCTCTAATCAGATAGAGGCTGCCCGTGTTGCCATGACAAGATACATCAAGCGTGGCGGTCAGGTCTGGATAGATATATTCCCCGATAAGCCCATCACACAGAAACCCGCTGAAACCCGAATGGGTTCAGGTAAAGGTTCTCCTGAGTATTGGGTAGCAGTAGTCAAGCCCGGCAGAGTAATGTTTGAAATAGCCGGTGTTGATAGGGAACTTGCCGCAGAGGCCATGCGCCTTGCGTCAAACAAACTCCCGATCAAATGTAAATTTGTCAGTAAAGAAGAATTGGGTGGTGAGCAATAATGAAAGCCAGTGAAATCAGAAAACTTTCCGCTTCAGAGCTGGATGCTAAGCTTGCAGAGCTGAAGGATGAGCTGTTTAAGCTGCGCTTCCAGCAGGCAGTTAACCAGCTCGACAACCCGATGCGCATAAGTGCCGTTAAAAAGGATATCGCCCGTATAAAGACTGTACAGAGAGATATCGAGCTTCACGGCGCTAACAGTTAAGAAGGGGAGGTAAAAGACTGTGGAAAGAAATCTGAGAAAAACTCGTGTCGGTATCGTCACAAGTGATAAGATGGACAAGACTGTAGTTGTTTCCGTTAAGGACAGAGTCAGACATCCTCTCTATAAGAAAATTATTAACAGGACTTACAAGCTTAAGGCACATGACGAAAAGAACGAATGCGGAAACGGTGACAGAGTTCTTGTTATGGAGACCCGTCCTCTTTCCAAGGACAAGAGATGGCGTGTAGTCGAAATCATTGAGAAGGCTAAGTAATACAGCCAGTTGTGTAAGGAGGAAAACACTGTGATACAGCAACAGAGTTACCTCAAAGTTGCCGACAATACCGGTGCGAAGGAAATCATGTGTATTCGCGTTCTCGGTGGTTCCGGCAGGAGGTATGCCAATATCGGCGACGTCGTTGTTGCTTCCGTTAAAAAGGCAACACCCGGCGGCGTAGTAAAAAAAGGCGAGGTCGTTAAAGCTGTTGTAGTTCGTACGGCAAGCGGTCTGCGCCGTGATGACGGCACTTACATTCGCTTTGATGAGAATGCAGCCGTTTTAATTAAGGATGATAAGAATCCCAGAGGCACCCGTATCTTTGGGCCCATAGCCAGAGAGCTGCGTGAGAAGGATTACACCAAGATCCTTTCCCTTGCTCCCGAAGTGCTTTAATCGGAGGTAGAAATATGAATAAAGTTCATGTTAAAACCGGTGATGAGGTCGTCGTTATCAACGGCAAGTACAGAGGCAAAAGAGGCAAGGTTATGCAGGTCAGCCCCTCCGAAGGCAAGGTCATCGTGGAAGGCGTTAACATTGTGAAGAAGCATGTTAAGCCCCGTAAGATGGGTGAGCCCGGCGGAATTATCGAGGCCGAAAGCGCTCTCTATGCCGACAAGGTTCAGCTTATTTGCCCCAAATGCGGCAGACCCACAAGAACCGGCAGTAAAATAGTAGACGGTAAGAAAGTCCGCACTTGTAAGAAGAGCGACTGTCTCGCTGAATTTTAATTAGAGGAGGAAACAACAAATGGCAGCAAGATTAAAAGAAATGTATGTCAATGAAGTTGCACCTGCTCTGATGAAAAAGTTTGAATACAAGAGCGTTATGCAGATTCCCAAGCTTGACAAAATCGTAGTCAACGTCGGAGCCGGCGAAGCCAAGGATAACTCCAAGGCGCTCGACGCCATCTCCTCCGATCTTATGCAGATCACAGGCCAGAAGCCCGTACTCTGCAAGGCGAAGAAATCAGTCGCCAACTTCAAGCTTCGTGAAGGCATGATAATCGGTGCAAAAGTTACCCTTCGCGGTGAGAGAATGTATGAGTTCCTTGACAGACTCTTCAATCTCGCTCTTCCCAGAGTCCGCGACTTCAGAGGAATTAACCCCAACTCCTTTGACGGCAGAGGAAACTATTCAATGGGTATCAAGGAACAGCTCGTGTTCCCTGAAATCGATTATGATAAGATTGACAAGGTCAGAGGTATGGACATCTGCTTTGTCACAACTGCAAAAACAGATGAAGAAGCGCGTGAGCTCCTTGCACTTATGGGCGCTCCGTTCTCAAGATAAGGAGGGAAAACCGTGGCAAAGACATCACAGAAAGTCAGACAGGCTCGCCCTGCCAAGTATTCTTCAAGGGCATACAACAGATGTAAGATCTGCGGCAGACCCCACGCTTATCTCCGTAAATACGGCGTATGCCGTGTTTGCTTCAGAGAGCTGGCTCATGCAGGTCAGATTCCCGGCGTCAAGAAAGCAAGTTGGTAATTGAGCAATTGCAAAGGAGGTAAACAGTATGCAAATTACTGATTCCATCGCTGATATGCTTACCCGTATCCGTAATGCTAATTCGGCAAAGCATGACACAGTGAAGGTTCCCGCATCCAACATGAAGAAGGCGATTGCTCAGATTCTTGTTGATGAGGGCTATATAAAAAGCTACAAAGTTGAGGATGACGGAAAACAGGGCGTTATCGAAATCGCGCTGAAATACGGTCCCAACAAGTCTCAGGTTATCACCGGTCTGCGCAGAGTTTCAAAGCCCGGTCTGAGAATTTACACCGATGTTGAAAATATGCCCAAGGTTATGAAGGGAATAGGCGTTGCCATCCTTTCAACATCAAAAGGCGTTATGACAGATAAGGACGCGCGCAAAGCCAATGTAGGCGGCGAAGTTCTTGCATTTATTTGGTAAGGAGGTACCGTTAAATGTCACGTATAGGCAAAATGCCCGTAGTTATCCCCGCGGGGGTAGATGTTACAGTTGACGGAAATCTCGTTACCGCGAAAGGACCCAAGGGTACTCTTTCCTGCAACATTCATCCCAACATCACCGTTGAGAAGGACGGCGACACCATCAAGGTTACCCGCCCCAACGATGACAAACAGAACAGATCACTTCACGGTCTTTCCAGAACTCTTATCGCTAACATGATTCACGGCGTTAACGAGACCTTCAAGAAGGAACTCGAAGTAAACGGCGTAGGTTACCGTGCGGAGCTCAAGGGCAAGGAGCTTGTTCTCAAGGTCGGTTTTTCGCATGATGTAATCATGACCGCTCCCGAGGGAGTCACAATCGAAGTTCCCGCACCCAACAAGATCGTAATCTCTGGTGCCGACAAGCAGAAGGTCGGACAGTTTGCCGCCAATGTGCGCGAAAAGCGTCCCCCCGAGCCGTACAAGGGCAAAGGAATCAAGTACGTTGAAGAGCACATACGCCGCAAGGAAGGCAAAGCCGGTAAGGGCGGTAAATAATAACAGAAGAATAAGGAGTGAAATATTATGGTTAACAGACCGGACACCAATAAGGCCAGACAGCATCGCCATAAGAGAGTTCGCGGTAAAGTTTCCGGAACGGCTGAATGTCCCCGCCTTAATGTTTTCCGTTCTCTCCAGCATATCTACGCTCAGCTTATAGATGATGTAAAGGGCGAGACACTCGCTGCCGCATCTTCCGTTGAGAAGGATTTTGCTGAATACGGCGGAAACAAGTCCGCCGCTCACAAAGTGGGCGAACTGATCGCAAAACGCGCTGCAGACAAAGGAATCACCGAATGTGTATTCGACCGCGGCGGTTACATTTATCACGGCCGTGTTCAGGAACTGGCCGAAGGTGCCCGTGAGGGCGGCCTGAAATTCTGAGAAAGGAGAAAACTGTTATGGCTAAGATTGATGCATCGGCATACGAGCTTACTGAGCGCGTAGTTGCCATCAACCGCGTTTCCAAGACGGTAAAGGGCGGCCGTATTATGAAGTTCTCCGCTCTCGTAGTTGTCGGAGACGGCAACGGAATTATCGGCTTCGGACTCGGCAAATCGGGAGAAGTTCCCGATGCTATCCGCAAGGGTATTGAAGACGCGAAGAAAAACCTTATGCAGATTTCTCTCAAGGGAACAACAATTCCCCATGAGATTATCGGCAAATTCGGAGCAGGCGTTGTTCTTCTCAAGCCCGCTGCTCCCGGTACCGGCGTTATCGCAGGCGGCCCCGTTCGTGCGGTCGTTGAAACAGTCGGCATCAAGGATATCCGTACAAAGGCTCTTCGCTCAAACAACCCCTGCAACATCGTAAGAGCAACAATCGACGGACTTTCAAAGCTTCGTAACGCAGAAGAAGTTGCGGTTATCCGCGGCAAGTCCGTTCAGGAAATTTTAGGTTAAGGAGGTTGCAAAAATGGCAGATTTACAGGTAAAGCTTGTCAAAAGTCTGATTGGTTCCACCAAGCCCCAGATTGCGACCGCCACAGCACTCGGCCTTCACAGAATCGGTGATGTCACCGTTCAGCCCGATAACGAGGCGACAAAGGGAAAGATAAGAAAGCTCTCCCATCTTCTTGAGGTCAGTGAAGTCAAAGGAGGTGCCGACTAATGAAATTGCATGATCTTGCACCCGCAGCCGGCTCCGTTAAGGAACGCAAGCGTATAGGCCGCGGACCCGCATCCGGTCAGGGCAAAACCGCCGGTAAAGGTCACAAGGGTCAGTTAGCACGTGCAGGCAGAGGAATGCGTGCAGGTTTTGAAGGCGGCCAGATGCCCCTCCAGAGACGTATTCCCAAGCGCGGATTCAACAACATCTTTGGTACTGAGATGGCTATCGTTAATGTAGCTACTCTTGACAAGTGCTTTGAAGACGGTGACACAGTTACCGTTGACGCTCTCCTTGAGAAAGGAATTCTCAAAAAGACATTGGACGGCGTTAAGATCTTAGGTCAGGGCGAGATTTCGAAGAAGCTCACTGTTCAGGTAAACGCTTTTTCAGACAGTGCCAAGTCCAAGATTGAGGCTGCCGGAGGAAAGGCAGAGGTGATCTGATGTTCCAGACCATTATCAATGCCTGGAAAATCGCCGATCTCAGAAAGAAAATCCTTTACACTTGCCTTATCGTTCTTATATTCAGAATCGGTTCGGCAATTCCGGTACCTTTCACAAACATCGGCGAGGCCGGAATCATCTCCGATCCCAATGCAGGCACATTTATGAACTACCTGAGCATGATGACAGGTGACGCGTTCAACTACGGAACGATTTTCGCGATGTCGATCACACCTTACATCAACAGCTCGATTATTATGCAGCTGCTCGCTGTTGCCATTCCCGCTCTCGAAAGACTTCAGCAGGAAGGCGAAGAAGGAAGAAAGAAGATTGCTTCAATCACCAGATTCGTAACAATCGTTCTCGGTCTTCTTCAGAGTACCGCATATTATTTCTATCTTCGCAGCCAGAATTATCTTACCACCAATGCCGACGGCAGCGCTTACACCGGATTTTTCGCAGCATTCCAGGCAATAACGATTATCGCCTGCTTCACTGCCGGTACCGCGCTTATCATGTGGCTCGGTGAAAGAATCAATGAAAACGGTATCGGAAACGGTATTTCCATAATCCTTTTCGCAGGTATCGTTTCAAGAATTCCCACCCTCATGGCTTCTCTTTACGGACCTGAGACCGGTTACATCCGTTACGGCGGACCGTACTATGTTCTCACACCCGTAGTCGGAATCATCCTTCTGCTTATGATCGCATACATCGTATGGATGGATAACGCGGAAAGAAGAATTCCCATTCAGTATGCAAAGAGAGTTGTAGGCCGCAAGATGTACGGCGGACAGAACACCCATATGCCCATCAAGGTCAACATGTCCGGTGTTATGCCCATCATCTTCGCTTCCTCAATCCTTTCTCTTCCCCCGACTATCCAGATGTTCATTTCCTCGAAGATTACAGAAGGTTCCTTCTGGGATAAGTTCTTCAAGGTATTCACATCCAGTCACTGGGCATACGCAATCATCTATTTCGTATTCATCATTGCGTTCGCATACTTCTATTCAAGTATTCAGTATAATCCCATCGAAATGTCCAAGAACATCCGTGAAAACGGCGGATCAATACCCGGCATCCGTCCCGGAGAGCCCACAGCCAGGTATATCGGAAAGATTATCAACAGGATAACTCTCCTCGGCGCTCTTCTTCTGAGCGTTGTGGCTCTCTTCCCGATCGTATTCTCACAGGTTTCGACCTTTGCCCTCAACAAGGCGGGATTCGAGCAGGGACTTAATGTGTCACTCGGCGGTACGTCAATCATCATTCTTGTCGGCGTTGCTCTTGAAACAGTCAAGCAGCTTGAGAGCCAGATGATGATGAGACATTACAAGGGATTCCTTGATTAATGAGGAATCTACGGGTGCAAACGGAGGATTCGCATGATTGAACTTAAGACGACAGCTGAGATTGTGCAGATGAAAGACGCCTGCAAAATCGCAGCAGGAGCATTACAGGCAGCCGGAGAGGCGGTAAAGCCCGGAGTTTCCACCGAGTTTATAAACAAAGTGGCAGAGGATTTTATCATCAGACACGGTGCTGTTCCCACATTCAAGGGATATAACGGCTTTCCCGCTGCATCATGCATATCCGTTAACGATACGATTATTCATGGCATTCCGAGCAAGACCCAGATCATTCAGCCCGGCGACATCGTCAGCGTTGATGTGGGTGCAACCTTTAAGGGCTATGTCGGAGACAATGCCGCTACTTTTGCTGCGGGTGAGATTTCACCCGAAGCACAGCGGCTGTGC
>JAILMJ010000001.1 GCA_024692685.1 Clostridia bacterium | reverse complement strand
TGGTATAAACTATGGGTTCAAGTTTATTATTGTCATTATCAACTTCTTTCTTTTTTCTGCTGAGATACCCGTTCTCTTCGCAGAATTTTCTGAGGTCCTTCGCCATTGAGTTGTCAGCCTCCTTTCTGCCGTTTACGGCCTTTATATTTTTCACAGTGCCAGAGGGCAATCATTTTCGGTGTGCTATAAACACCCTCTGAAGATTGCCCTCTGACTTACGCTGCAGCGAGCTTTGTGTGCCAACAACCTGATAACTGATAAGTTTTGATAAGTCCCTGTGCCGTGAGCTGTGCCCTTGCGTTTTTATAGGTCTTGACTCCTATATCAAGGCCGGTAACCATTTCTTCCAATTCCGTGCTCCTGATATCTTTCTTCTCGTTAAGAATCTCCATAATAGCCTTCATAGCCTGTTCCTCTTTGCTTTCTTTCGGTCTGAAATCATCATCACCAGATGAACGCTTGCCCGAGATTGCTTCCTCAATCTTCATATCGGTCATCTCTCCCCAAAGGAAACCTTCATCTCTGCTGAGCGTAAACTCAATAGATTTACCTACGGGAGCAAGGTTTGATTTGGTATGACACATTATTCTCCGCTCGTTATCGTTATTAATCTTTGCGACCGTAATAACGCTTCTTGCGGCGGCAAATACATCCGTTGAGCCGAGCGATCGCTGAGATATACTGGCAGAGTTGTTCTTATTGAGATGACCTATGAGTATTACCGCACAGTTTGTTCTGCCTGCGACCCGACAGAGCTTTTTGAATATTGATCTCATTTCATTTGCTCTGTTCATATCGGCATCGCCGAGGTAGGCCTGCAGAGGATCAAAAATGATAACGGAAACATTATTCTCGACTATGGCTCTGTAAATCCTGTCATCTCCGAGAGTAAGAGGATACTCGCTTTCATCGATGATTTTTACTCTCTCAATATCTGCGCCCGCTTCAATCAGCCTAGGCTTGATTGTATCAGCATAACCGTCCTCACCGCTCTGAATGAATACATTCATCGGTTTGGGGTTGGATTCCATTCCCGGCAGTGCTTTGCCCGATGTCAGACAGCCGACAATTCTTGAAACAAGCGTTGTTTTGCCTATACCGCCGTCGCCCTGTATAATCGTTATCTTTCCTTTGGCTATATACGGTTCCCAGATAAAATCGATATTCTTGGTTTCGATATCCTTCATCTCAATTACACTTACCTTTTCATAGCTTGAAATCACTATCTTTTCGGGCATAATATCAAAGTCGGGATTGGCATTGTGTTCCTTAAGAACATCGTTCCAGTCTTTCTTACCTGGAACCACTCTTGTAATGCTGTATTCATCACATATTTCGGCGGCAATCTTTTCGCAGGCTTTGTTGCCTGCCTCATCATTATCAAGGCAGAGATAAACATCCCTTATAAACGGATATTCATCTAGCATCCTCATCATTGATTTCGGAGAAACGCCGCCGAGTGCAACGCAGCTGGGCCAGTTTGATGTTCCGTAGTACAAAGAAAGAAAACTCATCATATCAATCGGAGCTTCAAATACCATCAGCTTATCCGAGCTTTCCTGGGCGAACCAGAATCCGAATGATTTATCCGATCCGGCAACATCCATCCTCAGCTTTTCGGTAGTGCTTCTTCTGTGGGCATATTTCGGTATGCGGTCTTTGATACCATTTCTGTCATAGCCGACAAATACGGCATTGTGATAATCGGCATCCTCATAAATCATCCCACACTTTTCGAATACCGATACGATGAACGGATCAATCCCGCGCTCATTGGTCAGATAATCGTTGACATTGTGATTATCCTCAGCCGCAGGCGGCAAAACGAATTTGGGTTTGTTTTCGAGTTCATCGAGGTCGGCGATTTCTTCATAGGATTCGGTTGAATTGATTTTTTGCATAATTACACCTCCCTTCTCATTGAGTAGTAGATCAACGGCTTCAGAAAAAGATAACCCGTAGAATTTCATAACGAAATCTACGGGTCCTCCGCCGATATTCTCGGAATGCCGAAACCATTGATTTTTGTTTATGGTCACGCTATCATGCGCTTTCCATCGGTATTCTCTGCCTGCTTTGATCAGTTCTTCGCCTTGTGCCGACAGAAAAGCAACAAGGTCGGTTTCGTTTGCTTGAGTTATTTGTGATTGAGTAAATGACATTTAATTCCTCCTTTTAAAAAATTAGTTATGCACAATATAAAAATATGCCAAGCGGGGATTTCCCTACTTGGCATATTTGTTTATGGCTTAATTACAACAGGTTTAGTAAGTCCAAACAAATCTTTAATTGTTGCTATTATTTTTGCAAAAAAGCTTGTATCAGTTACTTTTATTGTAAGTGTCTTTTCGTCGGCATCCTCAAGCGGCTGTCCATCTTTACCGATAACTTTCACTGTAACAGTACGGTCTTTTGTGATTTTTCCAAGTTTAACATTTACTTCCTTATTTGTACCGACAGACAATTGAGTTTTGCCTTCATAAACTGCCAGTTTATATCCATCGGGCAAATTGGACGTTGCAATTACAGTTACTGTTGTACGGTATTCAACTTTTATATCGCTTCCAGTATTGATAACAGCGTTTTTTGCCTGTTCCAGATCAGATATATCATTAATCTCTTCATCTTTATTTCCGCATACATCACAAACGCCATCGTTGTTTTCATCTTTATGACCGGTGCGTGGAACAGAAATGGTACTTCTTG
>JAILMJ010000005.1 GCA_024692685.1 Clostridia bacterium | reverse complement strand
TTCAGAGCGCTCACGAAGGGGCGGACGGTCATTATGATAGCTCATCGTCTGTCAACCGTAACCGGGGCGGATAAAATAATAGTTCTCGACAGCGGAAAGGTTGTTGAGGAAGGAACCCACGAACAACTCGCATCATCCGGCGGTCTTTATTCCCGAATGTGGAAGGATTACAACCGCGCCGCCGAATGGAAAATCAAAACCAACGCGGAGGTGATGTAAATGTTCGGAAAAAACTTTCAGAAAAAATACGCCCTGACCGACAAAGGACTTAAAAACACCAAAGCGGGCGCCGCCTGGACGGTTGTTGTCAACCTTACAATGATGGCGGGCGTCGGTATCATTTATTATCTGATGAACGGCTTCGTCTCAACGCTCGTAAGCAACACTCCGCTTCCGAAATTCTGGGTTTACGCGGGATTGACTCTGCTGTTTATCATTCTTTCTCTCGTTACGCATTACGAACAGTATAACGCCACATACGGTCTTGTTTACAGAGAAATCAAAGACACAAGATTAACTCTTGCCGAGCGTCTTCGCAAACTGCCTCTCGGCTACTTCGGCAAGCGTGATTTAGCGGACCTTACCGAAACGGTTATGGGCGATGTAAACCGTCTTGAGCATGTGTGGTCGCACTGCCTCGGTTATCTCAGCGGCGCATATATTTCAACCGCGATTATTGCCGTCGGCCTCTTCGTCTATGACTGGCGGCTCGCGATTGCCTGCCTCTGGGGCGTTCCCGTTGCTTTCATCCTGCTTTTCGGCAGCAGAAAAATGTCAAAAAAAGTTTCGGAAACTTCAAAAGCTTCCGGAATAGCCGCTTCCGACTGCATTCAGGAAACAATAGAAAACATCCGTGAAATAAGGGCAACCAATCAGGAAAGCCGTTTCCTTGAAGGACTCAATAAAAAAGTTGACTCTCACGAAAAGGATCTTCTGCGCGGCGAGCTTGTTGCCGGTCTGTTTGTAAACGGCGCGAGCGTTATTATGCGTCTCGGCGTTGCCACAACTATTCTCACGGGCGCATCGCTCATCCTTTCGGGTAAAATCAGTTTTATGCTCTTCTTTATGTTCCTTATGGTAATCACCCGCATTTACGCGCCGTTTGACCAGAGTCTCGCACTTATCGCGGAAATGTTTATGTCGCAGATTTCAGCTTCAAGAATAAATGAAATATATGACACCCCCACGGCTGAGGGTGAGCAGTCCTTCAGACCCGCAAATCACAGCATCACCTTTGATAATGTCGGCTTCGCCTACGACAACCAGCGGGTGCTCGACGGCGTGAGTTTCACGGCAAAAGAGGGTGAGGTAACGGCTCTTGTCGGGCCTTCGGGTTCGGGCAAAAGCACCTGCGCCCGCCTTGCCGCCCGTCTCTGGGATGCTACAAGCGGTAAAATAAGCGTAGGAGGCATTGATATTTCGACGGTTGATCCGGAAACGCTTCTCACCGATTATTCGGTAGTATTCCAGGATGTTGTTCTGTTTGACGACACCGTAAAAGAAAATATCCGCCTCGGCAGGCACGGAGCAAGTGACGAGGAAGTGCTCGCGGCGGCGAAGGCGGCGAATTGCGATGAATTTGTAAGTAAGCTCCCTCAGGGCTATGATACACCGATAGGCGAAAACGGAGCGAAGCTTTCGGGCGGTGAGCGCCAGAGAATTTCAATCGCCCGCGCTCTTCTCAAAAATGCCCCCATAGTTCTGCTTGACGAGGCAACAGCCTCACTCGATGTTGAAAACGAAACAAAGGTTCAGGGCGCTCTCTCCCGACTGCTCGGCGGAAAGACCGTGCTTGTAATAGCGCACCGCATGCGCACAATTGAGGCAGCGGATAAAATAATCGTTCTCAAAGACGGCAAAGTTGCCGAGGAAGGCAAGCCGCAGGATCTTCTCGCAAAAGAGGATGGAATCTTCCGCCGTATGGCGGCGCTTCAGGCAGACAGCGCTAAGTGGAGTGTCTGAAATATTATAAAAAGGAGAAAACAATATGAAAAAACCAATTGTTAAAATCAT
>JAILMJ010000101.1 GCA_024692685.1 Clostridia bacterium | reverse complement strand
GATTTCTATATAGTGACGAAAGAGACGATGTGGTACTTCCTTGTCAGGCTCATGAAGTTTATGGCGACGTTCATATTCTCGCTCACCTTCATACAGTGCATAACGCCGTCCGAGATGGCTGCGGGCCTGTATTCGGTAAAGGTACCCTACAAGGTCTGCACCATAGTATCACTTGCGTTCAGGTATATCCCTGACATAACGAGGGACTTCAACAATATAAGGATATCGCTGCAGGCAAGAGGTCTCGAGCTCGACTCAAAGAGAACAGGCGTTTTTACAAGACTAAAACAGTATATACTCATACTCGCGCCTCTCGTCGTCACCTCCTTCGACAGAGTAGGTACGGTGGCTAACGCTATGGATCTCCGGGGCTTCGGAAAGCTCAAAAAGAGGACCTATTACGCCGAGCATGAGGATACGAAGGGAGATAAGATCATGGCTCCCGTAATACTTATCCTCCTGGCTCTGTTCCTGGGGATAGTTGCCTGTCTTATCATCTGGCCTCCGGCCTTCGAGGTTTGGTGCCCATGGATAAAATAGCGGAAAAGTTCTGGGACGATAACGAAGAGGCTTTTATAAAGCTCCTTCAGATCCCCTCAACATACGACAAGGAGACCGTATCTGACAGGATGCCGTTCGGAAGAAAAGTCTTTGACGCCCTCACGTATATGAAGGACGTCCTAAAGGAAAACGGCTTTGACGTTAAGGAATACGGGAACATGGCAATAAGCGCCGACTTCGGTGACGGTCCCGACGATGAAAGGATAGACATAGTCTCTCATCTTGACGTCGTGGAACCTGGAGGCGGCTGGACATATCCTCCGTTTGCGGCCATAAAGAAGGATGGCAGGATAATAGGAAGAGGCACCCAGGACATGAAGAGCGGCGCATGGCTCACCTTCCTCGCCGTAAAGCATTTAAGGGACTCCGGTCTCATCCCGAAAAGGAAGCTGAGACTCGTATACGGCAGCGACGAGGAACGCACCATGGACGACATGAAGGCATATGTAAAGGAGGCCGGGCTTCCGGCATTTGCCTTTACTCCCGACGGCACCTTCCCGATAACCGTAGGTGAAAAGGGAGCCGTGATGTTCGTCATAAGGGGCGATATAAGGAAAGACATAACGCTTGAAGCCGGCATACAGGTGAACGTCATACCCCCTCATGCACGTGCGTTTATAAAAAGCGCTGACTTTGATGCGCTCAAAAGAGCCTGCCGCGAGGCAGAAACGGACGCTGAACTCATTCGGGAGGACGGCGGGATAACGGTAAAGACCAGAGGCACCGCCGCACATGCATCAAGGCCTGAGGAAGGCCACAGTGCGCTTACCGACCTTCTTCATATACTTGCCGTATATACGTGTGACAGTCTGTTTAAAAGGCTCTATACCTTCTTCTCGGACCCATACGGAACGAACGGAGGATTTTTCTTCGATATCCCTCCAATGGGGAAGCTCACCCTGAGCCTCGGGACACTTGAGATAAAGGGCGGGAAGCTCACAGGAAAGGTGGACTGCCGGTATCCGATGGGAGTAACCGCGGAAGAGCTTTATGAGATAATAAAGGGATACTTCCATGACCTTGACGTCACTGTCCCCTATATCGACAGGCCAGGCCTTGCCGACAGCAACAGCGCATTCGTAAAAGCCCTTGCCTCAGCCTACAGGGATGTCACCGGGAAAGAAGCACAGATGAAGATAACGGGCGGCGTGTCATACTCGAAGGTCTTCGGAAATTCGGTCAATTTCGGGCCGGTGCTCGAAGGCGATCCCTTCGTCGCTCATGAAAAGGATGAGTATCTCATAACAGACAGCATGAAAACGGCCTTACGGATCTATATCGAATCCATAAGAAGGCTTTCGGAGATCACCGATGTATAACACGATACTTCTTCAGACAGATTTCTCACTTGCATGGGGAGCCGTGAGCTCCATGAAGGGCGTCATAAAAAGGACCGCACCAGACGTTTCGGTTGAAGATATCTGCCACGATATAAAAAGCTTCGATCCATTCGAGGCCTCCCTTTCGCTCAAGGCAGTGCTTCCCTTCTGGCCTGACGATACCATAACGGTATCCGTAGTAGACCCGGGAGTTGGCACAGAAAGAAAGGCTTCTGCCGCCCTTCTTGCGAACGGGAAGATAGTGATAACCCCCGACAACGGGACGCTCACGCATCTGAAGCACGATCCCGGAATAGCATGCGTAAGGACTATAGACGAAAAGTACAGATATCCTTCGCCCGAAAAGGTCTCCGTATTCCACGGAAGAGACATTTTCGCTTACGCCGCAGCTCTTATCGCATCAGGGAAGATAGACTTTCATGACATAGGAGACGAATATCCGGTAAGCGAGATAATCGAATGCCCCGAATACCATGAAAAGCCATCGATAGGAAAAGACAGCATCAGCTGCTTTATAATGACAGGCAACAGGCATTTCGGCGGGATAGAATTCAGCGTCACCAACGAACAGTGGGACGGATTTGCAGGGGACACCGGGTCCCTTTACGATATAAGGATCACATGCGGGGATAACGAGATCTCCTTTAACGCGGTGCCCTACGAGGAATCGTTCGGTCATGTGGAAAAAGGACATCCCCTGATATACAGAGGATCTTCGGGATATCTTTCGATGGATCTCAATCAGGACCACCTTATAAACAGATACTCTCTTGGGACTGGGATAGAATGGAAGGCAGTCATATCAGCGAGGTAAAATGATGAACGGACTATTGGTATTTCAGAGCGATTTCGGACTGGTGGACGGAGCCGTAGCCGCAATGTACGGCGTGGCATTCTGCGTCGATCCCGATCTAAAGATCTATGACCTGACACACAACATCCCTCCATATGATATATTCGAAGCCAGCTACAGACTGCTGCAGGCAGTCCCCTACTGGCCTGAGGGCACGGTATTCGTGACTGTCATCGATCCCGGAGTCGGTTCAGCAAGAAAGAGCATGGTCGCAAAAACAGTCAGGGGACAGTATATAGTGAGCCCCGACAATGGATCGCTCAATCATATAGCAAGGACCATAGGGCTCGAGGAAGTAAGGCAGATCTCCGAATCGGTAGGAAGAAGGAAAAGCAGCGGAAGATCCGACACCTTCCACGGAAGGGACATATTCGCGTATACAGGCGCGCTTCTGGCGTCGGGAAAGATAAGCTATGAGGATATCGGGCCCGTGATAGATAAAGATTCCCTCATCATGCTTGAAGGAAACGAAGCTGTCTATGAAGACGGAGTCATAACGGCGGGCATAGAGACTCTCGACGTGCGTTTTGGAAGCCTGTGGACCGATATATCAGCTGAGCTCTTTGAGAAGATGGATGTGGCTCCCGGGAACCAGATCGATGTTTCGATATACCGCGACAGGACAAGACTCTATCATTCCTTCGTTACATACGGAAGGACCTTCGCGGATGTGGAGATCGGAGAACCGCTTCTGTATATAAACTCCATGGACCATATCGGTCTTGCTATAAACCAGGGCAATTTCTCAAGGGCTTACAATATAGGGACCAGAGGCTCCTGGAAGATAGTCCTTAAAAAGCTTTAATAAGAAAGATGATCATACTTATAACAGGAGCATCACACACCGGAAAGACCGTACTTGCTCAGAAACTGCTCAAACGTTTCAGATATCCGTACATGTCGATAGACCATCTTAAGATGGGGCTTATACGGAGCGGTAATACTGAACTTACACCCGAGGATGACGATAAGCTTACAGTTTATCTGTGGCCGATAGTACGGGAGATCATAAAAACAGCCGTCGAGAACAGACAGGACCTTATCATCGAGGGCTGCTATATACCGTTTGACTGGAGGCAGGATTTTGATGACGGATATCTTAAGTCCATAAGATTCATCTGTCTTGCCATGACGGACGGATATATCGATTCTCATTTTGAACAGATAAAGGAACATGCCTCTGACATCGAGGCAAGGCTTGAAGATACCTGCACGAAAGAACAGCTGAAAAAAGACAACCGCCTGGTAATAGACGGTTTCAGGGATGCAGGGGAACAGATAACGGTTATAAGTGACGATTACGAGCGTTCCATAAGCGGATTGCTGACACAGAGTCCCGTTACATAATAAACAACTCTTTTAAATCATAACAAAACGGCAGCCTTAGGGCGGCCCTCGTAAGAAAGTTTTATAGTTTTCAGGAATGGCATGATCTTCGGGTCATGCCATTTCCTGTTCCATCAGTTCATTCAGCGGGATGAACCCGATCAGATCATAGCAGATGTGGATGCTCTGGCGGCGTTTTCCGCTGCTTTTATCCGGAGGCCGGCATAGATTGCCTTGACCAGCTCATGGGCCGCGTAAGGCGTCAATCTATCCGAAACCTGTTGACGGCTTTTCGAGTCAACGTAACTGCTTGCCAGACTTTCAGTACTTGACAAGCAGTGCATTGCCATCCATATACTACCTGGCAAGCAGGGTGCAAAACGCTATCTGCAAAATTGCGCGCGTTGTCCGGATAGCTGTTCAGTACTTTGCAAGCAGTGTACAGAACCGGACCTGCGCACAATTTCTGCACCGGCTCGTTGGGAACACCTCCCAAACCAAGAGATCACACTTCGTGTGAGCTGCGCGTTTTCACGCTTCCACGAAAACTACTATATTTGAAAAATGATTATCGCGCTTCAATATCAATCTTCATTTTTGCGATTTGTCTGATTTCATACCGGAAGCTTATCGCCTTTTTAATATATTTCGAGATATTGAAAAACCATATTATTCATGGTACCATCGTACAGCACGCTTGGACTTTCATGGCGATCCTGATTGTGATGGAAGTTTTTCTGGTCCTGATCACTGCTGGAACCGGAGTGATCAAAAGCATATTACAGATAGCCAGTGAGAGCTTGGGCAGTTTCATAAGATCATGAGCCGCCTTCTTTTTTTGGAATTGTCACACATAATTCAACATCCTGTATTATACTATGTGCGTATCGGGAGTCAAAGACCTCGACAACATGAGATTTGTTATTCCATGATGGTCTTTTTTGACTGCCATATTAAAAATAATGTATGCAACCGAATCCTATTTTCTTCGAGTAGATAGACAAAGAGCCTTTCGAACAGGTTTTTACCGAAAGGGGGTGATCGAATGGAGGACAATCGTATCGTTGATTTGTATTGGCAGCGAAATGAGAGCGCAATTTCTGAAACTGCAACCAAGTATGGGAAGTATCTGCACAGTATCTCATATCAGATTCTCTTGAATGCTGAAGATGCAGAAGAATGTGTTAACGATACTTATAATGACGCCTGGCAGTCCATGCCACCTCACCGCCCTTCCATTCTTTCAACCTTTTTAGGAAAGATTACACGCCGAATCTCAATTGATCTATGGAGAAAATACAGCGCAGAAAAGCGTGGCGGCGGTGTAATGGCCCTTGCTCTTGATGAACTGGAAGAATGTGTGTCAGGGACAGAAGATGTCGAAGCTTATGCCGAGAGGCAAGAATTACAGAAAAAGCTGAATGATTTTCTGCTGGCGCTTCCTCAGGTTGATCGTCAGGTATTCATGTGCAGGTACTGGTATATGGATTCTATTTCTGATATTGCGAAACAGTTTGCCTGTTCTGAGAGCAAGGTCAAATCCATGTTGTACCGGACGAGAAATAAGCTCCGGACGATGCTCGAAAAGGAGGGTTACTAAAATGAAGGCGAATGATCTGCTCGATATGATTGGCAATGCCGATGACGGCATTATTGAAGAAGCTAAGAAGAGAAAAAAGCCGGTAATGGCGAGATGGACCAGGTGGTTCGCAGTTGCTGCATGCTTCTGTCTTGTAGCAGTTGGTTCATTCAATACATTGCAGCGATTTGATTATTTTCAAGGAGTAGGCTGCAGTGCCATGCCAGGCACTATAGTTGATGGTTCCTATTACTACAAAGTTGACCACAGTGGTGTGTGGAGATATTCAGATGGGAATACCGAAAAGGTTCTCAGTACTTATTGGGAAGACGGTTGGCTTGTAAATGAAACAGGGTTGTATTACCACTACGGGAAAGACTTATATAGAGTGGATCTCGATACTTTAGAGAGAAGGAAAATTTATTCTGCTAACGATGGAACTCACATAGGCTTTGATCTTGCACAGAATGGTAATGTCATTGTTACTGTCTATGACAAAAATGCAAGATACCGCTATCAGGTGCTTGTAAACGGCGAAACCGGCAATGTAATTGAGCAGCTTACGGAGAAAATCTCTTATGACTCCAATATACCGATGTACTCCAATCTTCATTATCAAGTTGGAGAACGTGAGATTGAACTGGTTCAAATAGGCGGAGACGAAAGAACACCGCATTATATGCCTACAGAGAACGGCGCTCCGCTTTTGCCGGAAGGATGCTGGGTTAGCGATTACAGCTATGAACGCTCTGAAGGATTAATTTCTTTTGATGTATATCGCGGTAATGAGCCTAAAGAAGAGTCCGAAATGCTGATTCTATTTGCGGATGGAAAGATTATTCTTGAACCGAGATACAGTAACTACAGTGGGAGCATCGGACACACTCTCTTGTATGTTAATTTCAACAGTTCGGAGAACTATGGAAGTAACGGCAACGGTATCTGGTGTTATGATACAGATACTGGTGAAAGATGGCAGCTTAAGATTGATTCAGAATGTGAACTCTATTCGTTTACAAATGATGATCAGATGCTATACTCATGTGTTCCTTGGAGTAAAGAACAAACTGCCTGGAAGATTGTTTGCGAAGCGAACAGACCTGTTTCTCTTCAGTTGATAGATAACAATATCATAGAGTAACAAATTCCGGTTTGCAGGGCAAAAACATTTTTCATCATTTGAAATTTTTCTATTTGATGAAAGTACAAATATGTATTTAAAAATGGATAATTATATGAACCATGAATTTACAAAATCGGAGTGGAGTTCGGTTTATTATGATCCGGAAGAACCAAGCCGTTCTTTGCCCATGACATTAACTTCCTCCCAAACTGAACAGTGAGGATTTTTCGCAGATATCGTATAATATATGAAGGTACAATAACCATTTTTTCATATAAGGAGATTCTCAATATGAAAAGAATAATATCTTTGCTTTTGATATCGGCTCTCGCGTTCTCTTTTGCAGCATGTGGAAAAGTTGAAGATACTCGACCAGAAGAATCCATAACGGATATGACCGCCGAAGTCAAAGAGATGTTTGCTTCTCCTGAAGATGCAATTATGAACTGTATTGAGGTTGAATACCCGACATTTGAATACGAATTCAGTGCTTCTGCATATAATGAATTCGGTACAGATGAAACGGATGATACGCTCACCGTTTATGGGCTCGGGCTAACCGAGAGTTTTAGATTTGAGGGCGATAATTTCATCGTAGACAATTTATATAATTACTTTCCTTTTATTTTAAAAATGTCAAAGCACACTAATGACAGAGGATTAAAATATAAGGTTGATGATTATCAAACCTTTATCTTTGATTATACCGAGTCTTCAACCGATTATCATGAATATTTTCCTGCTGAGTATTCAGAGAAGTTAGACAGTTTTGAACGCCTTTCCGATTTCGGCCTGACAGAAACAACAAGAGCCAAAGCTACGGAATATCTCAAATCAATCGGCAGGCAGGCAGAAATCGGTATACGCCCGGATTTTGCAGATGTTTATTCGGAAGATTTAATCGAAAAATATGTTCCGCTGTCCGTTGTTGAACATTACAAGTGTTTTCCGGAACTGAAAGGCTTTCCACTTTCGACCAGGTATGATATTGAGCGGATTACAGACGGGGAAAGATATGTGTATAAATGCGAATATAATAAAGATAAAAAGCTGATTATATTCACAAAATACAAATACGATAATCCCGAAGATGCAGTAAAATACTACATCGATGCAAAAAGCGGTGAATTTTGTGATGAAGACGGAACCCTGAAGAATCCTCCGCCCGCTCCCGTTATCAAAAGTATGCGAATTGATGAGGAAGATTCTACGGGTAGCACTTACTATCCCATTCAGAAGAACGGCACGCCATTCCCGGTTTATCTTTACAATGCAAGTGCCGTGAAAGTGTGTGTCGATTCTGGAGAAATGGATCTGAACACCGCTCTTGAGCAAGGCAAAGTTACCACAAGTGATTTCTTTGAGTATGTCAGCAAAGCTGTCGGAGATGAAGAAAACGGCTTGGTTTTCTATAAAGACGGCGGCACCTGTGCTTACAACAATAAAAAAGACGGTTTCACTATGATTAAAAAGCACGCACTGACCGGCAATCCGTATGAATTTGATGAAGCACTTTACTTCTGTCCACTCGGCACTACCCTTAACGATATCAATAGGGATACCCAACAGCTGAACTTGTAAATTATCCATATGTTGAAATTTATGAAGACAAATCGGGAGTTGTTTTATGGAAAGTGAATTTGAATTGACTCAACTATGGGAAACTGATATGATCGTCCAGTTTCCAAAGATATCAGCAATCTATTACGGGTTACTACAGGCTGGGTATGACTTTTATATCCCGGAACGTTCTGCTGAACACATCCGGCATATTATGAAGTATAGGAACCGGAAACATCAGGATACTTTCTTTTCCGGAGCCAAGCAGGACACCTGCGACGTATATCCTTACTGGCCACGTGCGTGCATGATGGAATCGGCGTCTTTTTTTCTCAACGATAACAATATGACTTTTCGTGACTTTGGAACATTTCAAAGAAAAATCATGTCAGCGGGAAATATCTCGGAAAAAGAACGAGATGATGCTTTATGGAACTGGATATCAAACCTTCCGACAGCACTTTCTGATATTCTCTCAAACGAATTGTTTTCAAAGTACATGGAATGGGAGAAAAAATGGATTGCAGAGCAGAATAATATACATAAACAGGAATTAGAGTTGATCGAAAGATGTTTGGACTGTTGTGTGAATCAATGGCAATCTCCGGTGCAAAGCATTCAAATATGCATTAATCCGATTAAATGCGTGTATTCTTCTGACTATCACTTGGTAGACTCCTGTTTCATCTTTAGCTCAGGAGCTCTTAGAACGGAATCTATTATTCATGAGTTTCTTCATCACGTGGTGCATCCTGCAGTGGAACAACAAAAGGAAGCAATACTAATGCGTAGGCCCACGAACAAGCAGTTGGATGATTCATACTATCTTTCGGGAGATGATGCTGGAATAATCAATGGGTTTGAGGAAACTGTTGTAAGGTTGTTGACCGGAAAAGTCATGAACGGGACGTATCCAAAGGATCTATTGTCTTGTATCAAAACCATTTTGGAAGAAAGCTGAAATCTCCTTTAGAGGCTTTCGATTCTTAGAGGTAACCACCATGAAACAAATCACAAATAAGGAATACGAAGAGTGGCAGAAATGCGGGTATATTCTTGAGTCTATGAACACTGAGCTTGGACTTTCGGTTGAGTTTTTTGATGAGTGCCGTAAGCACATTTCAAAAGCAAAGCATACGCTTGTGCGTAATTCGCAGAATAATATACTGAATAAACGATGGAATTTATATATATCTCAAAAAAAGTTCCATTCTTACAAAGCTTGAAGAAAACAAAAAGAAAGTTCAAGAGAATAATATAAAGAAAAAATTTTCAAACCGAAACGGACAGGAAAGGTAAATCTGCGGAGTCTGCTGTAATATGATTACGGCAGGCTTTTTTTACATTTTCAAAGCAGGCTTTTTTTACATTTTCAAAGCATATTGACAAATTGGTTTATTCGTGATAAACTGAAATTAGGTTTACTTGCAATAAACCGTAAGACAAACGCTTAATTCAGGGAGAGATTATTATGATTGAAATAGAACTCGGAGAGGTTCAAACAAGATTTGCGGAGATAGTGTGGGAAAACGAGCCTGTCGCTTCCGGTGAACTTGTAAAAATCTGTGCCGATAAACTCGGCTGGAAAAAGCCGACCACCTATACTGTACTGAGAAAGCTCTGCGAAAAGGGCCTTTTCAAAAATGAAGGCGGCATCGTTTCGTCTATCCTTTCACGCGATGATTTTTATTCGGCAAAGAGCGAAAAATTTGTTGATGATGAATTCGGTGGCTCTCTGCCTGCTTTTCTTGCGGCATTCACATCTCATAAAAAACTGGGGAAAAATGAAGTTGAGGAGATACAGAAGCTGATTGACTCTTACAGAAAGGAGAGCTGATCATGGTTAATCTTTTCAGGATTCTTTTCAATATCAGCGTTTCGGCAAGCATTCTTGCGGCTGCCGTGATAATATACAGACTTATTTTCAAAAAGTCTCCGAAATGGATAAGCTGTCTGCTCTGGGGGCTTGTCGGTCTGCGTCTTGTTTTTCCTTTTTCTATAGAAAGTGTTATCGGTCTGCTTCCCAAAAACAATCTTATAACAGATAGCGGCAGTTTGAATACAGGAATACAGGCTGTCGACGACACGGTAACAAGAGCTGTTTATAAAACAGCTTCTGCAGGTATACAGGCTGTTCAAGCCAAATCTCACGGTTTGCCGGTTCAATACACAATCGGTAAGATTATGTTTTATGTCTGGCTTGCCGGCGTTGCCGCTATGCTTATTGCTTCGGCTGTCAGCTTTATAAAGATTCGCTTAAAAGTATTGTCCTCCGTAAAAACAGATGAACGCATATTTATCTGCGATGATATTGACACACCATTTATACTCGGAATATTCAAGCCCGAAATATACATCCCATCGGGGCTTGACGAAAATAAAATGCAGAGCATAATCGCCCATGAAAAAGCTCATATCCATCGCCGTGACAATTGGTGGAAACCTCTCGGCTTTCTTATTCTTTCCGTTTACTGGTTCAATCCCGTGTTATGGGCGGCATATATCCTGCTCTGCCGCGATATTGAGCTTGCCTGCGACGAAAAAGTAATAAAGACTATGACAAAGGATGAGATAGCTGATTATTCTCAGACTCTGCTTGATTGCAGCAAGCCAAGACGCCTTGTAACTGTGTGTCCACTGTCGTTCGGTGAAGTAGGTGTAAAGCAGAGAATTAAATCGGCGCTGAGCTATAAAAAGCCGGCACTGTGGATTATCATTGCCGCGCTGATTGTTTCCGTTGCTTTATCGGTTTGCTTTACCATGAAACATAAAAGCAACTTTGCTGAGGGAACAAGAATAGTCGTTTTTGAAAACGGCAAGTATTCTTTTTATATTCTTGATAAAAAAGCATTGAAATATGAACAAAGTGTTAAACTTTTGGCTCAACCCGACTCACCCCAGGAAGTAATTGACAGACAAATGGGAATGAGCAGGCAGGCAGTAAAATGGTCGGAAACTGTTCTTTTGGCAGAAGACGGCAGAGAAAAGACCGATTATGGATATTCCGTAAATGAAATCTATTCCGATATCTACAATGCACTACCCAACAAAAATGTTGCTCGTGCTGTAGCTTATACGAACGGTGAATCATATTATGTTTCTACCGCAATAATATCTGAAGAAGGTGCAGAGCAAGGTGCCTCAGGTTTTCTGTATGAATACGATGTAAGCCACGGTAATCTCAAACCGATTTCGGAAATCGCTGAGGGATATGTAATAGGATTTTACTCTGTTATGCAAAATGAAGAGCCGGATTCGGCAGCTCAGTATAAGATTGGTAATACTCTGTGGGCGGATCATATTGCTTCACAACTCGGTTCATATTACGATGGGCCTGAAACGGGTCTTGAGTTTTACATAGCATACGGCGGTGTCTGGCGATACGGTAATTCGGATTATTATAATACCGATTATTATGACTGGACTCAACTTGGTGCTTATGAAAAGAATTCATTGACAAACGAAAACTTTTATAATCTTTTCAGAGATAACCCTGTTCAGGGACCTGAAAAATATACAAATGAAATTAAAAGAAACAACAGGTCGGCGTATCGCATCGGATACAACAATGATATGTATTATTTCCTTTATCAAAAGGATGCGTCCGTATTGCTTGCAATCATTAAAGACTATGGTGAGAATCCTTATGTTTCCGATGTGGTAACACTTGTACCGACGAAAACAACTTTTAACCCGCCTGCTGCAAATTGGGAAAGTGTGATTGAAGATGCCGTATCCACAAATCCGCCGATTCAATATGACGAATGTATATTGAGTACAGTAGGCTCAATAATAATCGGCAGCGAGGAAAAAAACGGCAAAGTAAAGATTTATGCTTTAGTCGGATGTGCGAAATACGAGTATCAGCAAATTGATTTTGAAAATATGTATTTTGTGAACACAGGATATGATTTCACTCCGGCTGTCATTACTTATAATAAGAATAACAATACCTCATTCATCAATTATCCCGGTAAAATCGATAAGGAAAAATCCATCTTCACCGGAGTATATGCTGTTAAACTAAAAAGCAGAATTATGTTCCCAAGAAAGATCAGAAACAGTCCTCTTTATCAAATTACGCCTCAAAATATAGGAGTTATTCTGGAAAAATGCAAAAAAACAGCAGAAAATTATCTTAAAAGGGTAAAGAATCAAGCAATAATAGCAGATTATAATGAACTGCCATATAAATACTATTCATCATATATATCGGGTGAGGTTGCGGGAATAATTGAAAAAACAATTGGAAAAGGCGCTCTTTATCCCGAATTTATAGGAACGCGTGAGATCGAATACTATAAAAGAATTGTTGTTTTTGAAACTAAATTTGATTATGATACCAAAAAGATAAGCTTCTATTCGGGGTTGAAAGCGGATCAGCTCAATCTCGATTATGAGTTTGACGGAGACACGGGTAGTGTTATTTTTAAACAATCTTTTTCTTCTGCAATCGGCGTTGGATATGATTTGAGGCAAGAAACATCCACAACCGCCCCATATCCGGATGAAAAACTTGAAACAGAGACATTCACTACAACCGCTGTATCGGTAAAAGAGACATCCACCACCGCCGCCCTGACAACGACAAAGCAATCCGAGTTCAATACTGTTATGGGAGGAATAGACAGCTTTGAGGCAAGAGTTCTCGAAATTAACGGCTCAAATGTTCTTGTTGAACCTCTTGAAGGCACTTATGAGCGCACAATCACAAACAGAATATACATTCCCAATCATATAACCGATGCCGGCCCCGAAAAGAAAACGTTTCCGGCTGTATCTGTCGGAGATGTTGTAGAAATCTATTACGGAGTCGGAACTATTGATGTGCAGAAATACCCGGCTGCAATAGATAAAATTTATAATATTAAAGTAATCTATTCGTCAACAAAAGCAGAGACCACCAACAAGCTCGGATACGGTAATAAAATCAATAATGATAATTAAAAATACTATGAATAAAGAAAAAGTCATTTCAAACATTGCAGTGATTGTATTTTCGGTTATCCTCTCCTCTATTCTTCCTGTTTCCGGATATATAATTGAGAATTATTATCCGGATTATCTCTATGGGATTCATATTTTTACAGCCGCTGCAATAATCCTTTCTGTTACAGTCGGTCTTATTAAATCCAAGCTGAAATGGATTTTTTGTATTTTGCCGGCAGCCGTTATTTTGGCTTTGGGAATGATTGAAAACGATATTGATTCAATATCCTTCTCTCCGTTTTTGGCTTTGGGATCATCCGCAATTGTCAGCATTGTCACCCTGATTAAATATGCAGTAAAAAAGTGGCTGAAATATGATTGAAAATCCTTATGTTAATTTGCATTGCTTGCCTTTGAGCAGATTATCTTTTATAATCAAGTCGATAAATAATTATCGGGAGTGATCTCTTATGCTCTCAGGCAACATCAAAAAATACCGAAAAGAAAGAAATATGACTCAGCAGGAGCTTGCCGACAGACTTCATATTGTCAGACAGACTGTTTCCAAATGGGAGAAAAATCTGTCGGTTCCTGACGCGTGTCTGCTGAAGAATCTTTCGTCTGAGCTTCGTGTCTCCGTTGCCGATTTGCTTGGAGAGGCTGAAAACAAATTGTCGGATGACGGAATATCAATCAAACTATCTGAAATAAACGACGCTCTTTCTTTGGAAATAAAGAAGCGCAGAAAGACATTCAGAATAATCGCTCCGATTATTGTATTTTTGATTCTTATATCCGTATGCTCTGTCGGTTTATATGCTTCATTTCTGAATCCTTCCATACGCTATTCAATAAGCAAGCCGGTTGATTCGTCAGCCGAAAGCAGTATTGAAAGAGTTCATCTTGTGTGGCATACCCGATTCGGCTTGCCGTTACCTGACAATATAAAAGATGAAATAGCAATATTCGGAGCAAACAGCGAAAAAATGCTTGATGAAATCCATAATGAGCTTACTTCGCCTATACACATAGCGGCAGATGTATATTACAGGGGTAACACTACTGTTTTTGCCTTCTCGGGAACCGGTATTAAAGAGGGAAAGCAAAACGATTATTATCGTGAATTGATATTTCACAGAAGAATTAAACCTGTAAAGTAATCCTATTATGTTTTTTATCATTTTCGGAGTAAATCGTGGTATCATCTCATCACATAATTGCCGCAATCTATTGATTTACAAGGGATTGCGGCTTTAATTTTGGCTCCTATATAGGAAGAGAAATCTGCTTCCGTTTATGTTGCCAATATATGAAACATATTGTTGCACACCCTAAAATATGCATAATCATTTTGGTAAAGTAGTATTACACTTTTGCATTTTGCCTTGAATGGATAATATAAATATGTTATGATTCATATATGATTTCTTTCATTTCACGGAAAAGGTTGTGGATTAAGAATGAACGAAAGGAAAACTGAAATTAACGATATATTCAAACAATATATTTCTCCCTCGAAGTTTAATGAGTATATGCCAGTATCTGAATATAACGATAAAATATCAAGAAACCAAGCGCTTGAAGATCTCTCGGTCCTTCGTTATCTGATGGAAAACCGCTATTGCGGATGGGAATACTTTGAGAATAACGGAATAGTGTGGGAAACCTGTTTTAAGAAAATTGAAAGTTTTATTATTTCTCAAAGTGACACCTACATTTCAGATTTTTGCAAAACCATTCACGAAGCGTTCGATGTGGGTATTGTTGATAATCATTTGTCTTTTTGTTCTCCGGCAACGGGAAGATTATCATATTCCAAACAGTATTCTGCTTATTTCGCCGATTTTAAGGTTGAACAAAAAGCAGGCATATTTTATGCGGCAGAAAGCAAATGCCCAAACATTGCAAACGGAGATATAATCGATGCCGGAAACAATTTATACCCAACCTTATATAACAAATATCTCGTCGGATTAAGGTCTTTTGACCCTGTATCTGAAATGACGGTTTCTGTTAACGGTAAACCGTCTTCTGTTTCTTTGCACCGTTGTAAAGCAATAAAGAAAACAGATTTTCAAGATATCTGCTTGCACCATGATATTAAAAGCGGAATTGATATACTCAGATCAAATTGCTGCGATTATGTCGGAAATATTACCGAGAAAACCGACTTTGAAGAATTGGGAAAGCAATTCAGAGAAAAGAAGGTTGTTGTTCTTAATTTTATTTCAAATGACGGCGGTTACAATCGCATTACAAGAGAATTTATCAAAGGATTGAACGGCTATTCTCACTGCCGCGAATACAGCATTAAACTTAAATCTCCGGTTACAGAAGGAAGAAGCTGCAACAGACGATGGGAAACTCTGTCTGAAGCGAAACCATATGATTATTCAAAGGCAAAATATAACGGGAAACTGATTATGCTTGTTAACGGAGGCACAGCATCGGCAGGCGAATCCGCGATTCTTTATGCCAAAAGCTGCAAAGACTTTATCCTGATCGGAGAAAACACAATGGGCTGCAATACCTTTGGCAATGTAGCAAGCTATGAACTGACCAACTCACATATTGGCTGTCGGATACCGAATACCGTTAATCTTTGCGCTGATTCTGACGATTGTATTGAGGGACACGGCTTCACTCCAGATTATTGGGTTGACAGCGACGATGTCGAGAGTGAAGTAATTAAATGGATTCAAAGGACTTTTTCAAGCAACACGACCAACAAAAGAATATAGTTTAATCAAAACCAATGAGGAATCTTTATGTTAATCAGAGAAGCAAGCACCAATGATATTGCCGTTCTGCACGAAATATTTCAAGAACTGCACAAAATTCATTTTGAAAACAGGCCGGACATTTTTTCTGTGGACGGCAATCCTTATACCGAGAAATTTATTAAGAAAATGCTTAGAGATAAAAGCAAAAGAATAATTGTTGCAGAAGAAAATACATATGTCATCGGTTTATGTGCATTCAGTTTGAACGATAATGCATATCAGACACGAAAAAAGCAGATTCTTATTGATGATATTTATGTTGTGCCCGGTTATCGCAGAAAAGGTGTGGCAAAAGCACTTTTTAATTATGTCAAATCGCTTGCCGAAAAAGAAAAATATGAAAAAATCGATTTGACCGTCTGGAATTTTAACAAAGAAGCTCAAAGTTTTTATGAGTCACTCGGCTTTACGGAACAAAGAAGAATAATGGAATTAAACATAGAATAAAATTATAGGTGTGAAATGCTATTTAATGGGATTAAAAGTATAAGTATTGATTCGCTTGGGCTTAGTCAGATTTATATCAGTCAAGAAAAATACGCATCTGTTTCGGAATGGTTCAGTCTGGATAATATGGAATCCTTTCAACCGGTATCTGTTCATGATTTCGGAAACGGCATTTATACGCTTACCGACGGTCATACAAGAGCTCTTATAGCATACGAAAACGGTTTAACTATGCTGCCGGCGATTTATGATAATGATGATATTGTAACAAATCCCACAGGACAATCACTTTATAAAGCAGATATGGAATGGTGCGCGAGATTCGGATTGAATCATATAAAGCAACTGGGCGATAGAATTATTGACAAAGATTTATACAAGAAACTATGGATAGAAAGATGCGACAAGAGTTATAATTTAATTACTAAAACAACAGATAGCGAAAGATTACGGCTGCAAAAGCTTGTTCCGAATCTGTTTTTATATGGTGCTTCTGAAGAAATGTCCGAGTTGTATTTTGAAAACGCCTCGGGTGATTTGTTTATTTACAAAGAAAACTCTCTTATACTTGAAATGCGTGACTGCAAATCAAGAAAAATAATGTAACAAATTATAAAGCACACCGGAATGGTTCATTCCCAATCGGAGTTTGAGGAGAATCACATGAATCATTTTATTTTCAAACAGATGAAAAATGAGGATATTCCAATCTATACCAATGAAATATTCTCAATACTGGCAAATAATATGCGCGAGATTGCTCCCACCGGTAACACCTATGAGGAAGATTATAAAATCTGGTTAAAAAGTGCAGTGCCTGCTTGGTGTGAAGGAAAATGCAGTGTAATTCTGATTTTTGACGGTGATATTCTTTGCGGTTATTTTCAATATTCTTTCAGTGATACAACATTCAGAATGGAAGAGATACAATTCAAACCCAAATATCAGGGCAGCGGATTGTTTGCCGAACTGTATCACCACTTGACTACGATAATTCCGGCAGACACAAAAAATGTTGAAGCATTTGCGAATAAGGAAAACATAAAATCACAGGCCATACTTAAACATCTCGGCTTGATAAATATCGGCGAAAACAAAAACGGCAGGTCATATTATTTCAAAGGCGAGTATAAAAAACTGCTTGAACGATATTCCGAATAACAAATTCCGGTTTGTCGAGATAAAACATTTATTCTAAAGTGCTGCTCATAAAGTAGAGCGGCACTTTTATTTCTATAAGAGAGGAGGAATAATATGCCAAACAAAACACAAATGCCTGTAGCCCGTATCTAAAGATACGGGCTTAACTTATGCCCTGTCGGAAAGTTTTCCTGTGTCATTGGAAAGTAAGCGAAAACGGTAATTTGGACATAATAATTGTGAGAGGTGGCAATGATTCTCCAATAACAATCTTGTCTGAAAACTTTCAGCTGTCATTGAAAAGTGACGGAAAATGCTGATTTGAACATAATGTAATTGAGAGGGTGATGTTGCCGCTCAAATTTAATATTGGAAGGAGTGATACACTCAAAACAAGGTCAAAAACGTAGATTTATTGATTCAGGTGGATTGGGTCAGAGAATTCATCGTTTCGGAGAAATCTATCGAGAAAAGGTACAATTTATCGGTAAGCCGTGCCGATAAAAACACTCAAAAACCCCTATGCTTTAAAAATTCACAATGAAGGAAGTGATTTATTGAGGGTAACCAAAGAGCTTCATCTGTTTATGCCCGTCGGTGACGATGAGATTCAGGTGGACAGCTATGACCGGAAGGTCAACAAACAAATATTGAAGCTACAGAAAGAAGAGCCGGAGGCAGTAGTCATGATTTATGACGAAGATGCCCCGGCTTTTCTGCGAGCTGCGGTTAAAGTGGAGAATGTATCAATCACATTCCGTAAAACTGCGGTCAAAAAAGAAATAACCGAAGCTCAGCGCAAAGCGCGTTCGGCTAACGGTCAGAAAAACAAATCAAATCTATTAAATAATACGGAGGTTAAAAATGAACTCAAAAATTGAAAAACTGCTCGCAGAGCAAAAGAAAAACAACGATAAGATTGAGGATTACAGATCAAAGATTTCTTCTCTGCACGAATCAATCAAAGAACTCAACGCCCGCAACAAAGAAATTGATGCGGAGATCAGTAATCTGAATGACGAGGTACTTCTTTCTTTGGTTAAAGCCGCTGGCTATGAAACACCGGAAGAATTCAAGAAACTGATTCAGTCGCTGAAACAAAAGCAGACGATGCCGAAACCTTTTGATTCCTTGCCAGTTGAGAATGACAATGATTAAATGATATAAACTATTCTTTGCCTATAATCTACGGATTGCTTCCGATTACGCCGGCTCTGCTCGAAAAACTCTTGAAAATCGAAAGTTTTTCGAGTATAATACATTCGGAGGCGATAGGTGTGGTTATTCCGAGAGATGATTATCTTAACAAACTAATAAAGTATAAGGACAAAGATTTAATAAAAGTAATAACCGGTGTCAGACGCTGCGGAAAATCCGTTCTTTTGTTTGATATTTTCGGTGACTGGCTATTGAGTTCGGGCATTCCGGCAAAAAATATTATTAAAATCAACCTTGAAGATAAAGAAAATTCGGTGCTCCGTGATGCTGACAGATTATATGAACACATCCGTCAAAAGATGACTGACGGCTCAAAATACTATGTAATGATTGATGAGATTCAATATGTCTCCGGTTTTGAAGACCTGGTCAACAGCTTAAAAAACAAAGGCTGTGATGTTTATATTACCGGTTCAAATTCCAATATGCTCTCCGGCGAAATCAATACGGCATTGCGAGGCAGAAGTATAGAAATCCGTGTCAACACTCTTTCGTTTGCGGAGTATTATTCTTACATCGGCGGTGACAAGAGAGATGCCTTCAGAAGCTATATGCTTTACGGCGGCTTTCCTTATGCCGCAACCGAACCGGACAGCGAACTCAAGGTTCAGTATCTCAATATGCTGCAGGGAACCATAGCTTCGCGGGATATAATCGAAAGGTATTCCATCAGAAACGAGAACGCTTTTACTGCAGTCTATGATTTCCTATGCTCAAATATAGGCAGTACAGTGAGCGCCAAAAAGATCACCGATACTCTTAAGAGCAACGGATATAAAACCATTACGCCTGATACTGTAGGTAATTATTTAAACTGGCTGTGTGAGTCTTTTTTGTTTTATAAAGCATACAGATATGATATAAAAGGAAGAGAATATCTTAAAACTCAAAACAAATATTACTGCTCCGATCTGGGCTTGAGAAACGCAAAGCTGAACTACCGTCAGATTGAGCCGACACACGCTCTTGAAAATCTTGTTTACCTGGAACTTATTAACAGAGGCTACAGAGTTGATATAGGAAAAAACAGAGAAAAAGAAATTGACTTCATTGCTTCCGATGATAGGGATACATATTACATTCAGGTTGCCTACAGCATAATTGATCCGCAGAAAAAAGAGCAGGAGCTCAGTTCGTTCAACAACCTTAACGACGGTTTCCGTAAAATCATTATAACAATGGATGATGATCCATTCACTTCGGTCGGCAACGGATATAAAAAGATATATGCAATAGATTTCTTCCTTGAAAAAGACTGCTTTGTATTCTAATGGTTTTTCACTAAGTGCGCACATCTATGTCATAATGAAATATGACAGTGTGCGGTTACGGATTGAACTTCCGTAACAGGCTCGCTTCGCTCATAAGGGCTGTGCCCTTCGAAGTAAACTTCTACCCCAAAGAACAAATTGCCACACAGCAAATGTGTTTTATAAAAACAATTTGCCGCGTCGCAATCTGTAATAGCGTTCAGAAAAAAGAATGGGTAAGAAAACTCCACCGATTCAAAACGAACCGGTGGTTTTCTTTTTCTCTGACCGCACCCTCATCGTACATTCCAAAGCCGACCTGCAGTAAGGCTTTGTGATGTTGCGATGAATTATATTATGAAAGGACTGATTATTATTTCAACACCAAAAACAAAAACCGAACTTCTTCAGACTCTACGTGAAAACGGTTATGACAGAATCTCCGATGATCAGCTTGACAGACTGCTTTCACTTTTAAACAAGGAAAAGAAAGCAGAAGCCGAGATTCACCGGCTTAACCGCGCCGAGAGCAGAAAGAAAACCAAAAGCAAAGCCGAGCGTGCTTTGCGAACTCATCAGCTCTGCAACATCGGCGGAGTCGTTGTGTCATTTTATCCTGAGCTTGCATACCTGTCGCCGGAAGAACTGTATAATCTTTTTAACAAGATTTTTCATTATGAGATTGGTATCGAGATGTGTATTGAATACGCTATCACTCACAGAAGCGCTTTGAAAGGAAGTGATAAGTCTGGCTGATTTTCATTTTCAGGTTACTCAGATAAAACGATCTGCAGGTCAGTCGGCAATCGCAAGCGCCGCTTACCGGGCGTGCGAAAAACTGTATTCGGAATACTATAACGAAACAAACGATTATACTAATAAACAAGGTTTGGTTCACAGTGAGATTATGCTGCCGGATTTTGTTCCGAAAGAATTCGGTGACAGAGAATATCTCTGGAA
>JAILMJ010000089.1 GCA_024692685.1 Clostridia bacterium | reverse complement strand
GCTTCGATTCCCATTTATAGACCGCGCCGGTCGTAACGCCGAGCACTTCGGCAAGCTGCTCCTGTGTAAGCGCTCTTTCCTTACGGAATAAGCGGATATTTTCTGCAAGCTTCGTTTCCATTCGCGGACCTCCGTTTGTTTCTGGGTTAATTATACTTTCCCCGCGGGCGGATGTAAACCCACTATCCATACTGATTTGATAATTATTTTTCTACTGTTGGTAATGTTTTGATTCAGGAAGGGCATTTCTTCATTAGCCGAAGGCGTCTTCATTGGATGAAAACCTATAAGTACGGCAGAATCAAGAATCCGTCTTATGACCGCATCGAAACGACTTTGAAATCAAACATCATTAGCCTGCCTTATTGAGAGGCAGCCTTCCAGTAGCAAGATAGTAGCTATGATTGCCTTCGGCATTTTATTACAAATTATGGATCGGTTTATGACCTTACTAGTTATGCCCAATCGCTTTGGCCGATTAATGACATGATGAATAAACCTACGCAATACATAAGTATTTAGAGGAACAGGAAAAGACGCGCACATCAGAAGCCGGCCAAGCCCTGCCCGTTTTGAATCCAAAACAGGAGGGGAATGAGACAAACGAGTAGAGGAAAAAGCGATGGATAAAACAGGCGTAATTTACATACTGACCAACTCGTCCTTCCCGGAATATGTGAAGATCGGGTATGCGGACAATATCGACAAGCGGCTGCAGCAGCTCAACCGGAGCGAGTGTATTCCGTTTGCTTTCCGCGTCTATGCAACCTATGAGGTCAACTCCCGGCTCTCTGATCTGAAAATCCACAGCATCATCGACAAGCTGAATCTCAACCTGCGTTCCATTGAGAACTTCAACGGGAAGCAGCGTGTCCGTGAGTTCTACGCTATGTCGCCGGAGGATGCCTATTCCATCCTGGAGGCTATCGCAGAGATGCTTGACTATCTCTCCTCGGCTAATATTTCTCTGGTTTTTCAATCCCGCAAAAGAGAAAATTCGCTTTATTCACCCTTGAAGAGCGAATAAAGCGAAATTTCGGTTATTTTCGGCGAATTATCGGTCGCAAAAGCGTAGAATCACACTTTTCAATAAAACACGGGCTGCAAAAATACACTTTTCAAATTTTGCCGCTGATTCTACACCTTAAGAAAGTTCTCAAACGGCGCGTTGTCGCTCACAAAGGTATCCAGTTCGGATTCGCCCGTGAACTCTGCGTTGGCCTTGCAGAAGCGGAGGAACAAGATCCTCGTTCTCGCCGGCGAGTTGTTCCGTGAGCAGGAGCCTGCAGACCACACGCTGTTTCTATTGAATGTGATCACACGACTTTGCTGATAATATATGTCAGCACTCTGTTTTGGCGATCCTGATTCAGTCTCAAATAGTATGACAGAATCTTTCTTTCACGTTCTTTGATTACACGCCATTTGCTGTCTGCTTCTGCTTCTTCCGGGATGATCTCATTTCTATAATTCCAAATCTTTTCCTGTCCGCAATACGGGTTGGTGCGGATTAAAACGTCCAGCGAGGAATAGTCTTCAACAAGAAGAATATCCGGCGAGATTTCAAACTGGAAACATATGAGCAAAAACGTATTCAGATAGAGGGAGATTTTTTTATCCGCCACAACACGGATGAGCCTATTTTTGCTTTGTGTCGAGCCGCTGAGATAACCGAGCGTCAGGAGCTTGCTGCTCATATCGTCGCCGATTTGATAGAGGCGCTCAAAAGCAATTCGATTGATTTTCTGGTTTTTATCTTCCGGGTTTTCTTGGCCGCTTTGGCCCCCGTTCCCCTTTTCCTTCTTTGGCGCTTTGCGCTTTTGGGGGACGGTTCAAATTCGAGATAGCCCGTCGGATTCAACTCGTCGATTACGTTTCGGAACGTGCCGAAACCGTTAAGGGATATCTCGCCTCTTTCTTTCGTGAGTTCGAGCAGCGCTGTAAACGTAATGGATACCGTCTTTTGTGCCGCTTTGATCGGTAGGCCAAGCCGCTTGCTTAGTTCTTCCGCAAGGACGTTTCTGGCCGATTGCTCTTGAATGCCTGCTGATTCGGCTTCCATTTGCTTTACCTCCTAATGAATACTGTATATATTTTACACCTGTCTTTAAAATCTGTCAACTTTGATAATAATCACCAAGCTCTGCAAGAACGCTCTTGTCGTCATCATGATGGTGGAGCTGATGGACCCCAAGGCGGACGAGACCGTCTGCGATATAAAAACGCCGAGATTGATACAATTTAATTATTCCTACAGCCTTTTTGCCGCTTGAGGGGTAAGTTGTGAAAGTCGGGGTGTCCCGGCTGTTTTTTCGGTAGAAATGTAAAAAGCTCTTGACATTTTGGAGGCCTCTCTTTATAATGAAAATGTAAAAACTCTTTTACATTCTGGAGGTAGTCCTATGAAGAAGATTTTTAAGAAAGCCGATGAAATGGAATTGGCAGTTAACTATAAAG
>JAILMJ010000019.1 GCA_024692685.1 Clostridia bacterium | reverse complement strand
TGTCATGGTACCGACAATTGTTGCTACTTCAAGCGGATGCAGAATAAAAATACTGCCGTCTTTTCTTTTTTGCCCGCTGTGTGCGTTAAGAGCAAATATAACAGCATCTTCAAATTTATTATCCAATATCAGACCCCCTTGCTATATATATTTTATTTTATCATAAAGCCTTATTAAATACAATATTTACCTGAAATTAATTCAACGACTTTTTTATTGCCTCAGATCAGAAACACGGCGATGGCTCGCAGTTGGAGGAGCTTGTTTGCGACAGTTTGTTTGATGTTTACGATGAGGATTTCATCAGAAATCTTGTCAATGAGGTCGAGTCGCTTGACCGAAGCGAGATAGACAAGCCGGTCAAGAGAATTCTAAAAGAAAATCACAGCAGTGATGAGAATTTCGGCAATCCGCAGAGCATTAGCGGGTAAGGTGTTACGGACGATACTTATATATTTTTGATGACAAATATATTTTTGTATGCTATAATTTATATAACTGTTTTTCGTTATTTACAGTGCTTTTTCAGGAGGCTTTTTTATGGCATTTATAAGAAGCAAAAAAGAAGAAAGAACAGGATATCAAAGCGGTTCTCCGTATACTCCCGATTGTGATTGTAAATGTGATTTTGTTATGGTTTACCGTCTTGATGATTCTTCTGAAGAAAGAATAAAAGCGTTCAGGGAAAACGGCTATGTAATTCATTTTATGACAGGCATTTCCTGGGGCAGCTATCTGGATTATCTGAACGGGGATTTTGACGGAAGATTGCATTGGGATGAAGCCCAGGAGGACAGATACGGTAATAAAATAGTCCACGGTGAAAATACGCCTTATATGGTACCTACAATATCATTTTCCGATTATTTGTCCGTTAAACTGAGAAAAATAGTTGACCTCGGTGTTGAAGCCATTCACGTAGAAGAGCCGGAATTTTGGGACAGAGCCGGTTACTCGCCTGCATTTAAAAAGGAATACGAGATGTACTATCGTGAGCCGTGGTCCGCTCCTCATGAAAGTGTTGACGCTAAATACAAATGCTCAAGATTGAAAGCGTACTTATTTACAAGAGTGATTGACCGTGTATGCGCTTCGCTTAAAAATTATGCAAAGATAAAGTATGACAAAGATCTCAGATTTTATGTTCCCACTCACAGCCTGCTGAATTATACTCAGTGGAAAATAGTCAGCCCCGAAGGGAAACTTGCCGATTTGCCTTATGTTGACGGATGTATCGCGCAGGTATGGACCGGAACATCGCGTGAAAAGAACTGGTATAACGGCGTTTATGCAGAGCGCACTTTTGAAACCGCTTATCTTGAATACGGAGTAATGCAGGAACTTGTTAAGGGCACAGGCAGAAAAATGTGGTTCCTCCATGACCCGATTGAAGATAACCCTATATTCGACTGGGATGATTATGAAAAGAATTATTTCAAAATAATCACCGCTTCATTGTTGCACCCCAAAGTAAATTCTTATGAAATATGTCCCTGGCCTAACAGAGTTTTTTGCGGGAAATACCCTAAAGACAGTCCCGATTCTATGCCTATACCGGATTCTTACAGAACGGTATTGAATAATATGTTCAATACACTCGGTAATATTGAAGCTGACGACAGCAGGAAGTCGAATATAGGTATTCTTATGGGTGACTGTCAGCTTTATCAAAGAGAATATCCCGATAGTGAATTTTCTGAAAAACCTGAAGAAATAACCGGAACTGTCCTTGTTGATTCCGATGACTTAATATCTGATATAGCCGATATGATGAAAAGTGAACGGGAAAACAGAGAATTGCTTCTTAAATATCAGGCCTCGAATTCATTTCCCGGGTTTTACGGCCTGGCATTACCGCTGTTGAAAAACGGTATTCCGGTCAGACCTGTTCTGATTGATAATGCCAGAAGGTATGCAGGTTATCTTGATGATTATGATGTTCTCTTAATGAGTTATGAATATATGAAGCCGGAATATCCGGATGTCAACGCCGCAATTTCCGAATGGGTAATGAGAGGCGGCATTCTCATCTATGTAGGTGACGGCAAGGATCCGTTCCATAGAATAAGCAGCTGGTGGAGCGGCAAATATCCGACTGCCGCTGATCATTTATTTGATGTTCTCGGAATTGCTCCTGACGGAAACGACGCGGTATTTAATTGCGGAAAAGGCTTTGTCGGCGTTATGAATGAGAATCCTTCAAAGTTACTTTTCTCAGCGGACGGAAGCAAAAAAATCAGAGAATTCTTTAAAAAGACCGCTGACATTGCAGGTTTTAGATTTGAATTTAAAAACAGCATTGTCCTTGAAAACGGCGGTTATATTATTGCTGCAGCATTTGATGAAAGCACGGTAGATACTGCTGTTGAATTTAACGGATTATTTGCCGATATGTTCACTCCGGATTTCAAAATAATAACCAATAAAACATTAAATCCGGGCGATAATACCCTGCTGGTTGATTTAAATAAATATAAAGAAAATATTATCGGCACTTCATGCAGAATAGAGTCGTTTGAAATAGGTAATGATTGTGCGGTTATCAAAGCCCACGGCGCTTCCGGATTGAATGCCTGTATGAGAATAAGACTGCCTTTTATTCCTTCTTATGCACAAATTAACGGTGATAAGTGCGGGCTGGAATACGAAAGTGACGGTAAAACAACTCTGCTTATGTTCAGAAGTGAAAACGAACCGTTGACAATCGAAATACACAGATAATTATGGGAGATTACATCAAGCAATTCAGCTTAAAACAATACTTTAAATTTTGGGGATTCTCAAATAAAAAGGAAAAGTATTTATTTAAAGGATGTCCGGGAGTACCGGAAAATAAGATTTTTTTCATCAAAAAGGAATTTGATAAAGAATTTGTAATTCTTAATCTTACTGATAACCATTTTTCTGACTACGACATCAGAATGCCGTTTGCCGTCGAAGCGGCAGAGGTAATTAAAAAACTTGTTTCTGAAGTCAAACCTGATCTTATAACAGTTACCGGGGATATTGTCTGCGGAAAATCGTCTTATTCATCAATCAGATTTTTTACGGATATGATGGAGAGCTTTCAGGTTTTCTGGGCTCCTGTTTTCGGGAATCACGATGACGAAACAAATTGCGATTTAAACTACCTTGCCGGTATTATGATGAAATCCCCTCATTGCCTTTTTGCCAAAGGAGATCCTTTAATGGGAGTCGGCAATTATATCATTGATATTGCAAAGCCTGACGGTGAAACGGTTGAAAGACTTTATATGATTGACAGCCGACACAGTCAGCCTGATTATTCACAAATGGAATGGTTCAACTCAAATGCGAAAGACAGTTCTGCAAAAGAATCATCCGTTTTTATGCATATTCCTCTTCCCGATTATCAGCTTGCCTTTGAAGATGCAACGGATGAAAACGGAAAATGGAAAAACGGATATGATGTAATCGGAGAAAACCACGAAAAAATCTGTTGTGAAAGAGATAATAAAGGTAATCCGGTTTTCAGGGGCTTTTTTGAAATTTTAAGTAAAACAGACGGGCTGAAATATGTATTTTGCGGACACGAGCATTTGAATAATTGGTCTCTGCTTTGGAAGGGAATAAGACTGACTTACACCTTAAAAGTCGGCAAAGGTTCCGGCTTCAGAATGCAGTTTAACGGCGGAACCGTTATAAAAGTCGGTAACAGAGGTATAAAATCAATTTCCCATTTAACATATCGCAGAAGAAAATTTGTCAATATTGCCCACAAGGAGTTTTATTAAGTATGGGAATTGAAAAAAGTGAAATCTGTATTTCAAGCGTTAAATCAACTGTACTTGAGCTTTTCGGAATCGATAAAACAGAGGGAGATGCTTCTTCCGATGAAAAAGTAATGTCTTTCGCAAAAGGAAAAAAGGTTGACCGTGTTTTGTTATATAACCCGGACGCTGTTGCAACCTGGCTTTATGATAAATACCCCGAAAAATTTATCGGAGCGGAAAATGTTTCGGATGTTACTGTATCCTTAAAATCCGTTTTGCCGAGCGTTACTCCCGTTTGTTTTGCTTCAATGTACTCCGGGGTTATGCCGGAAATTCACGGAATAAAAAAATATGAAAAGCCGGTCCTTAAAGCGGAAACATTGTTTGATGTCCTGATATCCCACGGCAAAAGATGCGCAATAGTATCAACAGCAGGGGATAGTATTTCAAAAATATTTCTTGAAAGAAATATGGATTATTATATTTATCCGCACATGTATGCGGTTAATCTTAAAGCTTTAAAACTGATAAAAGAGGATAAATATGATTTAATAGTTATTTATAATCCGGATTATGACAGTAATATGCATGCACACGGACCCGAAGGCAAGTCATCACTGAAAGCCCTACATCATGACTTGAAATTTTATGAGAAACTTGTTTGTAATATGAAAAAGTATTGGTCACATCACAGTGTGTTTTACGGATTCTGTCCCGATCACGGTTGTCATCTGATTGACGGCAACAGAGGTTCTCACGGTCTTGATATGGAAGAGGATATGAACGTTATTCACTTTTACGGATTTATATGAGGTGATAATAATGAGAGATAAACCGCAGGGAATTGACGCTTATTTTAACAGAAACAAGTGGGTTTACAGTTTAGGCGGCATAGGCAGAGATATGTCCTATGCATTGTTCAACAATTTTTTGCTCACATATATTCTTTTTACCAGGTCGGTAACCGATAAACAGTTTGCAGCTATAAGCACCATTCTTGTTTTATGCAGAATTTGGGACGGCCTCAATGATCCGATAATGGGTGGAGTTGTTGAGAATACACGCACAAGATTTGGAAAATTTAAGCCATGGATAATGATAGGCTGCATTACAAACGGCGCAACTGTAATTGCTATGTTTACAAACCGTCTCCAAGGCTGGAATTTCATATATCTTTTCATTATTCTTTATTTGATATGGGATATCACATTTACAATGAATGATATCGGATACTGGTCAATGATGCCCTCGCTTACCAGTAAAGCGGAAAACAGAGATAAAATTGTAGCCCTCGCAAATCTTTTCAGCGGTATGGGTAATCTTGCAACCGTCGGTCTTGTACCGATGCTTACAGCCGGAAAATATGCAATCGGCGGCAACTCTATCACAGCTTATGCAGCCGCGTCTATGTTTGTTGTCATTATGTTTGTTATCTGCCAGTCGTTCTGCTGCATCGGAGTTAAGGAAGACAGAAATTCCAAACCTGAAAAAGAAGAACGGATAGGGCTAAAAAAGATGTTCAGCGTTATAATTCATAACGATCAGCTTTTATGGGCCACCTTGATTACACTGCTTTCAAATCTGAGCGGAGCAATGCTCACTGCATTTTCAGCATACTATATATACTTTAAGTTTGGTTATAACGGAACTTATGTAACCATGTTTACCGCATTTTATGCCGGAGCTGCAGGCCTTCTTTTGCTTGTTTTTCCCGTTCTTTGCAGAAAATTCAAAAGAAAACAGGCGCTTTTGCTTGCGCTGCTTACATCAATAGTCGGATATGCAGGTTTTATAATTTGCGGCACTCTTTTACCTTCGGGCATTCAGTTCGGCTGTATGTGTGCTTGCGCTCTGATAACAGGTTTCGGGCAGAACTGGTTTTCGATGGTTGTAATGGTTATATTTACAAATACGATTGAATATAACGAATATAAAACCGGTTCAAGAGATGAAGCTCTTATTTTTTCTCTCAGACCATTCATGTCAAAAATGTCAAGCGCGTTACAGCAGCTGATTGTTACGGTTGTTTATCTTATTATCGGTATGACCGGTGTTACGAATAAAATATCCGGTTATGAGCAGGAAGCCAATATTGCCTCAAGTAATGCCAGAGCGTTAAACCCTGCCGATATAAATCAGATTCTTGATAAAATTGAGAGCGATAAACTCAAAAACATCGGTGAAGTGATAAAAACTGTTCCCGGTGATATGACAATCAAACTTGCTTTCTGTATGACACTTATTCCCATTATTCTTCTCACTTTTGCTTACTTTATTTCCGGAAAAAAGAATAAGATTGATGAGGAAGAGTATGACAGAATGCTTAAAGAAATTGAACAGCGAAAGGCGTCTTTGATTACCGGAAATGATGAATAATGGCGAAAGAAAAGAAAAGCAGTCCGTTCATATTTTTGAGATGGCAGTTTTTGCTATGCTCGGATCAATTATGTTTGTCTCAAAAATACTGATGGAGGCTCTTCCGAATATACATTTGCTTGGTATGCTTACAATGCTTTATACGGTTGTCTACCGCAAAAAAGCACTTATACCAATATACATATATATTCTTTTGAACGGAATTTACGCCGGCTTCAGCCTCTGGTGGATACCTTATTTATATTTGTGGGCAATTCTTTGGGGGGTTACAATGTTACTTCCCCGGAATCTGTCAAAGAAGAAGGCGTCGATTGTATATCCTGTTGTCTGTGCTTTGCACGGGCTTGCTTTCGGTTCTCTTTATGCGCCGGCCCAGGCAATTATGTTTAATCTTGATTTCAGAGGAATGATAACATGGATAATTGCGGGATTGCCTTATGACGCTATTCATTGCGCAGGAAATTTTGTTGCGGGATTTCTTATTGTTCCGCTCGTTGAACCGCTTAAAAAGCTTAAGAAGTACGGCAGTAAAATAACGGGAGACAGATACTGAAAAAATATTTGTTCAAACACAGGATTTTTATTGAATTCTGTGTTTTTTTATTTTATAATAAATTAAATGTTTTTCCGGAGGTATTTATATGGGAATCGAACAAAAGATTTATACTATTGCGAATGCTCATCTTGATACATCATGGGTGTGGACTTTTGAAACTACAATCAAAAATTTCATACCGGATACTTTTAATGAAAATTTTGATTTATTTGAAAAATACCCGGAGTATAAGTTCAATTTTGAGGGCAGCTACCGCTATGAACTGATGAAGGAGTATTATCCCAAGGCCTTTGAAAAAGTAAAGGAATATGTTAAAAAAGGTCAGTGGTCACCGTGCGGAAGCTGCTATGAAAACGGTGATGTTAACATTCCTTCCCCCGAAGCTCTTATCAGGAATATTATTTACGGTAACGGGTTTTTCAAGGATAATTTCGGAGTTATGTCCAACGATATCTTTTTGCCGGATTGCTTCGGATTCGGAAAGGCGTTGCCTGAGGTTGCGGCTCACTGCGGTTTGACCGGCTTTTCAACTCAGAAACTTACCTGGGGTTGTTCTGTTCCGATTCCATTTGATGTCGGCAGATGGATCGGCCTTGACGGCAAGGGTATCTGGTGCGCTATCAAGCCGATGAATTATACAACGGTATTTGATAAAGTCCGGACGCATTCGACTATACTTGCCAAGCTTAAGGAAAACGCCGAAAAGTATGGTTTTAACTCCACTTTTGAATATCACGGTGTCGGTGACCAGGGCGGTTCACCTGAGGAATCTTCGGTTAAAACGGTTGTTTCCGAATTACGTCAAAACTCTAAAAATGCAATAAAAGTGCTTTCTGCTACCACACGTGAATTCTTCGATGACCTTGAAAAAATGACAGATGAGCAGAAAAAGCGTATGCCGGTTTATAAAGGCGAATTCCTTATGACTGAGCATGGTGCGGGCAGTTATACCTCCAGAACTGTTTCAAAACGCTGGAACAGAAGAAGTGAATTGCTTGGAGATGCCGCCGAGAGAACTGCTGTTTCTTCGTTCCTGCTGGGTCTTTCGGAGTATCCGATAAATGTTTTGGATACTGCCTGGAAAAGTACAATAGCTCATCAGTTCCATGACGATATTACCGGTACCTCATGGATGATTGATTATAAACGCAATTGGAATGATTATGTTCGTTCAATGAATTTGTTTTCAACTGAATACACCAATGCCGTCAGAGCATTAACCGGAGCAATGGATACGTCTTTTGCTTCAGGAATTCCGGTTGCAGTTTCAAATACTGTTCAGGCGAAAGGCAGCATTAAACAGGCAGTCAGTGTCGATATAAGATCCGAAATGTTACCCCTGTTTACAAGAGTGTATGACAGTAAGGGTAAAGAGGTTCCTTCACAGATTAAGGAATCAACCAAGTCGGGATTTAAAACCGTAACATTTATTGCCGAAGTTCCTTCAAACGGAATATCTGTATTTGATGTCAAGCCATCCGATAAACCCTATAAAGGAAATACCGGACTTACGGTTAATGACAATAAAATTGAAAATAAGCGATATATAGTTATTATTAACGGAGACGGTGACATCTCTGCGGTTTATGATAAAATACTTGAGAAGGATCTGCTTTCGGCTCCTGTCCGTATGGAGTTTATCAGCGATTTGAGTATATATCATTATTCAGCTTGGGAAGTAAAATACAAGGATATTATGCGTAAGCCTTTCTCTTATGCAGGTAACGCCAAGCTGAGAATTGTTGATGACGGTCCCGCTTTTGCTGCAATTGAGATAATCAGAAGCTCCGGAAACACAAATATTAAACAGGTGATTTCGCTTGATGCGGAAAGCGATTTTGTTAAAGTATTCAATGAAGTTGACTGGAGACACGAATCAGCTAATCTTAAAGTCAGTTTTCCTGTCAGCGCAAGTGCTGAAAAATCAAATTATGATATAGGTGTCGGTACATTCGGAAGAGCAATAAACACCAGAAGTCAGTTTGAAGTTCCTGCTCAGAGATGGGTCGATACAACTGACAGCAACGGCGATTTTGGTGTAAGTATTCTCAGTGATTCCCGTGTCGGCTGGGATAAACCGAACAGTAATACGGTTCGTATGACTGCTGTTCACACCGCTACCAATGCCAATCAGTGGAGAAGCAGTCAGCACGTTGCCGACTTGGGACTCAACAGATTTTCGTTCGGTATCACAGGTCACAAAGGTGAACCTGACGTTGTATCTGATGTTGCCGACAGATTCTGCCAGCCGATGCATACTTTCATCTGTGATTCACATAAAGGTAATCTGGATCCTGTATTTTCTCTTTGTTCTGTCAACAGTAACACAGTCAGAATTCTCGGCCTTAAAAGAGCTCAGAAATCAAATAAAGTTGTTATCAGACTTTGCGAATATACCGGAAATCCCCAGAAGAAAGTCAGAGTAAAATTTGCATTGCCCATACTTAAAATTGAAGAAATTACCGGTGATGAAAGAAAACTTTCAGATATTGAAGTTGTTGACGATGAACTGGTTGTTGACTTTAATGCGCACGAACTCAGAAGCTTTGCTCTTACATTTAATGTTAAAAGATACAGAAGAAATTACGGTAGCATAGACCTACCTTATGATTTTAAATTCTCTTCATTTAATGATGACGAAAAGAAGTCCCTGCTTCCGAACGGATACAGCGTACCTGCTGAATTGATTCCCGATAAAATTACTGTCGGCGGCGTTGGATATTCAATAGGCAAGGACGGAAGTAATGCCCTTTGCTGTAAGGGTCAGGTCATTGATGTTCCGAAAGGTGCAAAGTCAGTGCATTTTCTTCTCACTTCTCTTGTCGGTGATAAAGTTGTATCTTTCAAGGCGGACGATAAAGAAATCGTTGCTACAGTTCAGGATTGTTTCGAAGCGGTCGGAGCATGGGACCTTATAGGCCTGGGCGAAACCGGATATATTAAAAATGAGCCTCAGTATTTTACATTTACTCATACACATTCCGCAGCAGGTGACGAAATTGCAAAGCAGTTTTATCTATTCCACGCTGTTGTTCCCTGTGAAAATTGCAGTCAAATAACATTTCCGGATGACAGCAATATAATCGTTGTTGCCGCTTCATACAGTAACATAGGCACAAAAGCTATTCCCGCCGATGAACACTTTGATTCTCTTGAAAAGCGCGCATTCGATTATAAGATTTCTCATTATGCGCAGTCCCGTTTATCCGAATCTAAGTTTTGCGTTGTTATGGATAAAATCAGCAACAAAGTCAAAGGACTTCCGGAAAATTCGGTTATAACCGAAAAACGCAAAAAACGTGTTGCCGACGGTATTCGTAACTGTAAAGACTTTTGCGTTGCTGCAAGCGAATATATAAGAACGGCGGAAGTGGTGGCTTCAAGAAAAATTGATAATCTGCGTAATAAATAATTATGATAAAAGGCGCGATTTTTGACCTTGATGGGACTTTGCTCGATTCAATGCATATTTGGTCCACTATGGGTGAGAAGTATATACGAACTCTCGGAATTGAACCTGCTGCAGATATTAACGAGCGGTTCAGAAACCTTACTCTTTATGAAGCAGCCTGTTTTTACAGGGATGAATATAAAGTGCGTCTTTCGATTAAGGAAATAATGGACGGAATCAATAAAGAGGCGGAAAACTATTATTTTAATTCTGTTCCGGCCAAGGAAGGCATAGATCATTTGCTTGATTTGCTGGATAAAGCAGGCGTAAAGATGTGCGTAGCAACCGCGACAGACAGATATCAGGTTGAGGCGGCACTCAAAAGAACGGGTCTTGATAAGTTCTTTCTTGATATATTTACCTGTACTCAGGTCGGAAGCGGTAAGGATAAACCTTTTATTTACAGAAGAGCAAGTGAGTTCCTTAAAACCAATAAATCTGAAACTGTGGTCTTTGAGGATTCACCTATGGCTCTTCGTACCGCAAAAAATGACGGCTATATTACAGTCGGAATATTTGATAAACATACATCGGATCAGTCCGCTTTGAAAAAGATGTCTGATTATTATTTGAAGAATTACAGTAATGCTGCCGGTTTCGTAAAGAAGATTATGGAGGAAACCATATGAGTAGATGTGTGATTGTCGGCGGAGCTGATATAAACGATTATAAGACTATAGCAGCATATTTCCGCAGAGATGATTTCTTCATATTTTGTGATTGTGGTTTGCGTCACTGTGAAAATCTCGGAATTCTGCCTGATCTGATAATAGGCGATTTTGATTCTTATCAAAAACCCGATACGGATATTGAAACCATCATATTACCTGTTGAAAAAGATGACACCGACACTTCATATGCGGTTAAAGAGGGGATTAAACGAGGCTTTGATGATTTTCTTATTGTCGGGGCTGTCGGAGCCAGAGTTGATCACTCACTGGTGAATATTTATCTTCTCCTGACTCTTTATAATACAGGAAAAAACGCAGTTCTCATTGATGATTATTCAGAGATGTCGATTATAGGACGGAATAAAGTTTTTATTGAGGATTCTTTTCCATATTTTTCTCTTGTTAATATATCAGGTATTGCACGTGGTATAACAATTGAAAATGCAAAATATTTGCTTAATGATGCTGAAATATCCTGCAATTATCAATATGGGGTAAGTAATGAGGTTATGCCGGGTAAAAAAGCCAGCGTCTGTGTAAAAGAAGGAAATCTGCTATTAATAAAAGACAGATAATATATCAGGAGTATCATAATGAACGATTATTTATATTGGATTTCACTTGATGAAGAAACAAAAAAAGAACTTGAATCAATTACCGATAAGAAAGAACTTGAGGACAGGTTTTACCGCGAATTGGAATTCGGTACCGGAGGAATGCGCGGTATTATGGGCGCAGGTCCCAACAGGATGAATAAATATACCGTGGCAAAGGCTACCAAAGGTCTGTCAGCTTATCTGAAAGACCTGAAGGGGAATAATATCAGTGTAGCAATAGCTTATGATTCAAGAAATAATTCGCAGTATTTTTCTCAGATAGCTGCCGGGGTGCTTTGTGCCGATGGTATAAAAGTATATTTGTTTGATACTTTGATGCCTACGCCTGTTTTATCCTATGCAATCCTTTATTTTAACTGCGATGCGGGTATTGTTATCACGGCAAGCCATAATCCGAAAGAATATAACGGATATAAGGTGTATGATAATCTCGGTTGTCAGTTAGTACCGAAGTATGCAGATAATCTGATTAAATATGTAAATTCGGTTACTGATTTCAGATGTATTCAGATTTCTCCGATTTCCGAATGCGGTGATTTACTTGAATACTGCGGAAATAATGTTTTGGATTCATTTTTAGATGAAGTAAAAAAGCTCAGTTTGTACAGTGAAAAATCAAACCTTAAAATTATTTATACTCCGCTTCACGGCACCGGCAATATCCCTGTAAGAAGAGTTTTAGATGATAAGGATGTTACTGTCGTAGCAAGTCAAGAGCTTCCCGATGGTAATTTTTCAACTGTCAGGTCACCAAATCCGGAAGAAAAAGATGCTCTTAATCTTGCTATAGAAAAAGCAAAGGAAACAGGTGCCGATCTTGTTATCGGTACTGATCCGGATTGTGACAGGGTAGGGGTTGCTGCAAGGCATGACGGTGATTATATATTGCTTTCAGGTAATCAGACTGGTGCTCTCCTTGTTGATTTTATATTGAAATTCCGTAATACAGATAACTTCAAGAATCCTGCGGTTGTTAAAACAATTGTTACAAGCTCTCTCGGTGCTGAAATTGCCGCGAAGCACGGGTGCAAGGTTATTGATACCCTGACCGGTTTTAAATATATAGGCGAGAAAATCTGCAATTGGGAAGAATCCGGCGAATACACCTATATTTTCGGTTATGAAGAGAGCTACGGCTATCTCGCGGGAACTCATGCAAGGGATAAGGACGCGGTTTCATCTTCAATGCTGATTGCAGAAATGGCTGCATATCATAAGAATAACGGCAGGACGCTTGTTGATGCTGTCAATAATTTATATAACGAGTACGGTTATTATTATGATTGCCTTGAAACAATAGTTCTGAAAGGAAAAGAAGGAGCAGAAAAAATCCGTTCATCAATGGATACTTTCAGAAGAAACGGAAAATCTATCTTTGATGATATTGATACCGTTTTGGATTATTCCCTTGGTATTGACAATCTGCCAAAGGAAAATGTTCTTAAATTCATTTTTAATGACAGTTCATGGGTCGCTGTACGGCCTTCCGGTACCGAGCCTAAGTTGAAAATCTACTTTTCAATTAAAGGCAGAAATAAAGCCGAATCCAAAGAGCGCCAGAAAATAATCAAAACAGAACTGTTAAAAATAATTGCTTAAATTTATTTTGACATAACAAAGTGATGATATTATAATATTAATCAGCAGATAGTTATGAAAGGAAGAAATCAAATGAAAAAGTTAGTTTCTGTATTTCTTGCAATAGTTATTTCTCTTTCTTCAGCTGTATTTTTTAATTTATTTGTATTTGCTGAGGAAAACTTTACAGTAACCTTTGGCGGAGATGATGTTGATTCACCTGATTCTGTTAAAGCGGTTGAATGGTGGAAAGACGGTAACGGTAAGTATTATTTCTTTATTCCGTCATATTGGGATGCAAAATCAATCAAATTATGGGCCTCTTCTGATCATGATGTAACAATTAACGATGTCGATCTTGTTAACGGTCAGACATATGATTTGGGCGAAAGCGGCACAATAGTTAACCTTAATGACAGTTATGAATATACAGTTGTAAAGAGCGGTGATGTCGGTTCGGTTTTTATCACAACGGAATCAGGTTCTCTTGATAATGTTCACGCAGACAAAAATTATAAAGAAAAGGGCGCAATCGCAATTTACAATAACAAAGGTAAGGCTCAGTATGAAGGAGGCCTTGACTACATAAAAGGCAGGGGCAATGCTTCCTGGCAAAATGAGAAAAAACCTTATAATATAAAACTGGACAGCAAAACCAAGCTTTTCGGAATGGCGAAAAGTAAAAAATGGTGTCTTATTGCCAATAATGATGATTTATCATTGATGAGAAACTCGATTGTATTCGGTGCAGCTGCCGATGCAGGTCTTCAGTATACCCCGGAATATTCTCCGATTGATCTTTATATCAACGGTGAGTATAAGGGCGCATATATTATAACGAGTAAAATTGAAGCTGATTCAAACAGAATAGATGTGGAAAACCTTGACGACATCAATGAAGATGCGTGCGTAGAAGCATACGGTAAAGATTTTGATATGGACACTCTTGAAAGGGGAGGCAAATACGGTAAGTATGCCGGTCTTCTTGAGGGCTCATATAAGTACGTAAATGTTCCTGAAGATAAAATTGCTACTCCAACTGACGGCGGTTATGTATTGGAGCTTGAATTAGCAAACAGATACTATGACGAGATAAGCGGTTTTGTCAGTGACAGGGGTCAGCCCGCTATTATGAAATGCCCCGAGTACGGCTCAAAATCACAGATGGAATACATCAGTGATTATTTCCAGAGAGTTGAGGACGCTGTTTACAGCGATAACGGTAAGAACTCTAAGGGCGAAAGCTTTTCCGATCTCGTTAATGTAGAATCATTTGCAAAGTATTATGACATCAGTGAATGGTGCTCAAATATGGATTCCGGTTTAACCAGCACTTATTTCTATCTCGATAATACAAAAGACGGTCTTCTTTATGCAGGTCCTGTATGGGATTATGATATCGCGCTCGGAAACAATAATATTATCAGATTCGGTTGCGATTACACAAATCCGGAAGAGTTCACGGTTTGTTTCGGCAGATATTACAGAAATACGGTTTTCGGTAAATATGATATTGATGAAAAGCCGAATTTGTTTAATGTTTTAACCGATAAACCTAATTTTATCGCCGAATGTAAAGCTTACTGGGATTCGGATATATATGATGCAGTCTGTGCATGGTCCGGTGATAAATTTGATGAATATCACAACAGTATTAAAAATTCGGCTGTAATGAATCATATTCGTTGGAATTCTTTCGGAAGTTCATCTGTTTCTGAAGTTGAAGAAGCATATGAAAAGGAAGTTTCCGGACTTAAAACCTTTGCTTCAAAACGTACGGAGTTCCTTAATTCCAATATCGGAACGGTTCAGGTTCAGAATGTTAAGACAAATCCTGTATTGAAGATTTTCAAAAAAGGTCTTACGGGGATAAACAATTTGTTTGAAAAGATTATTGTATTTTTCCGTCTTGAAAATAAATAATTGTTTTGCTTTTAACAGATAATTTACGGAGGATTCTCATGAAAAAAGTATTAAGTATTATCTTTGCAGTTATATTTGTTTTTTTTGCTTTTCAAATGTCAGCATTTGCTTTGGGCTCAATTGATTTTACTGTTAAAGAGCCACAGACAGGTATGAAATGTTATCCCGTAGAGTATTCGGTTGATAATAAGCCTAATGGTTATGTTCTGTGGGTTGTTTACGGTAAAAGGAAATCCGGTACTGATGACAGTTATGTTACAACAAAAGAAAATGAAAAAGTTCAGGACGGATATGACTATTGTGTTGATATTACTTTTATTCCGAGTATAGGCGCTGTTATAAAACCGACAGATGTTAAGGTTAACGGTCATAAGGCGACTAAAATAGAATTGAAAGACAGCGATAATTATGAATTCAGATATGAGTTTAATAATTCTGAGGAGACCCCGAATCCTCTTTCGTTTCTTGAAAGAATTGCCGAACATTTCAAATCTTTCTTTACGATGATTTCGGAGTTGTTTTCAAGTTTCTTAAATTTTTCTGTTTAAATAATTTAACTGCCGCTTTTGTTTGAAAGCGGCAGTTTTTATACTTGAGCAAATATTCTTTCTGTTTCAACGGCTGAGAATTTACCATTTGAAGCTTCAGTTAATTGAGAGTTGAAACTATCCAGTAAATGACAGGGGAGGGTAAAAATAATTTTAACATTATCCTCATATAGAGTTTTTTCTATTGTACCGCCGTTATCTGGAATCAAAGAAGATATTTTGCCGTAAAAATTGTAATCACAATTAACTGTCATTCTTGAACAGAGTGCATTGGTAATGATTTCACCTGAATTTACTGCTAATGAAGCGGAATGGGAATATGCTCTGACAAGTCCTCCTGCACCGAGCAGGGTTCCGCCAAAGTAACGTGTAACGATTACAACAACATCAGTGAGTTCATTTTTTTCCAGCACTTCAAGTATCGGCTTTCCTGCCGTACCTGAAGGCTCACCGTCATCAGAAAACTTTTTGAGTCTGTCATCTCTTATAATATAAGCATATACATTATGAGTAGCATCCCAGTATTTCTTTGATATTTCTGCTATATATGACTGAGCTTCCTGCTGTGATTTGACATTTTTTATGTGTCCGATGAATTTCGATTTTTTTACCGTATATTCGACGGACTCTTCTTTTTTTACGGTTTTATAACAATCCAAAATATTTCTCCCAAAAAACCAAAGCGGCGCATTAAGATGCACCGCTGATTACAGAATTATTACTTATTGTTTATGCCGAAACGTTTGTTAAACCTGTCAACACGTCCGCCTGTATCAACAAGCTTCTGTCTGCCGGTAAAGAAAGGATGGCACTTTGAGCAAATATCAACTCTGAGATTCTCCTTTGTTGAGCCGGTCTCAAATACTTCGCCGCAAGCGCAACGAACCTGAGTTTTCTGGTAATTAGGATGAATTCCTTCCTTCATTTTTTTCACCTCTTTCAATAATCCTTACATAACGAAATAAACTATATCACAAGGAAAATAAAATTTCAAGTATAAATATAAAAATATTTAACCCGGTTATTAATCCTTTTTGATTATTTTGGTTTCTTTAATTAAATCAGGTCTGTTCCTTATTGTTACTTCAAGACTTTGATCTGCTCTCCATTTATCGATTTGAGCATGATTTCCTGAAAGCAAAACATCCGGAACTCTCATTCCGTGCCATTCGCTGGGACGAGTATATTGAGGGTATTCAAGCAAACCTGAATAATGACTCTCATTTTCAAATGATTCGTCACTTGAAAGCACACCGGGTATCATTCGTGAAATGCAATCGGCAAGAATCAAAGCGGGCAATTCTCCGCCTGTGATAACATAGTCCCCGACAGATATCTCTTCATCAATAAGTTCAGTGTTAACTCTTTCGTCAATACCTTCATAATGACCGCACAGTATGGCGATATTCTCATAGTTTAGCAATTCTTTAGCTCTGTTCTGATTTAGAACTTTGCCTCTGGGCGACATACATATAAGATGAGGTCTTTTTCCCAGCTCATAACATAAAGACTTGTAACAATCAAAAATCGGCTGAACCTGAAGTATCATGCCGGAACCGCCGCCGTAAGGGTAATCGTCGACTCTTTTGTGTTTGTCCTTTGAATAATCCCTTATATTACGGCAGTTTATTATTACTTTGCCGTTTTCTCGCGCTCTTCCTATTATGCTTTCTCCGAGAAAAGAAAGGCACATTTCGGGAAAGAGGGTCATTATATCAATCCTCATCGTCAAATATACCTTTCAAAGGTTTGATAGTAATAATATTCTTCTCAACATCGGTATTGATAACAACATCGGGAATTGCCGGAATAAGGTATTCTTTTCCGTTTTTTTTAATATGCCATACATCATTGGCACCGGTTTGACTTACGTTACTGAGTTCACCGTAAACAATATCTTTATTTTCGGAATCAATTACCTTGCATCCGATAAGCTCGGCAATAAAATATCTACCTTTAGGCAATGCAGCGTCCTCTCGTTTCATATAGAGGATTTTTCCTTTGAGCTTCTGTGCCTCTTCAACAGTGTTAATACTATCGAGCTTTAATAAAGCAACATTTCCGTGAGTTCTGGATGAAATGACCTTTATTTGATTTTCTCCTTTATCATCAAAATAAAGAGTTTTGAATTTTTTTATAAAATCAGGAGAGTCACACCAGGGGTTAACTCTAACCTCCCCGTGTATAGAGTGTGTTGAAACAATCTCTCCGATTTCCAAAAAATCTTTAATCAATTTCTACTGATATCCTTGTGTTAGATCTTGTTGCCGCAGCTCTCATAACAGTACGGATAGCTTTGGCAATTCTGCCCTGTTTTCCGATAACTCTTCCCATATCGTCGGGATCAACGTGAAGATGATATACGGTTGTGCCGTTTTCACCTTCTTCAGATGTAACGGAGACAGCAGATGGATTGTCAACGAGTCCTTGCGCAATACTGATAAGAAGCTTATCCATCAGATTACTCCCTCTTTCTTAAGAAGAGCTTTAACTGTATCGGTGGGCTGAGCACCATTGTTAAGCCACTGCTTTGTCTTATCGGCATCAATCTTAATCTCAGAAGGGGATTTAAGAGGATTGTAAGTTCCGATTTCTTCGATGAATCTGCCGTCACGGGGATATCTTGAATCCGCAACAACTATACGATAGAAGGGATTCTTCTTTGCGCCCATACGACGAAGTCTGATTTTTACTGCCATTGTATTTTCCTCCAATAAAAAGAAATTCTGTTTATAATGTATCAGCTTTGCTGCATTACATTCCGAATTGTGACGGATCAAAACCGCCGGGAAGATTCATTCTGATTTTTCTGCGCCTTTTCCCGCCTTTTTTGCCGTTCATTTGCTTAAATATTTTTTGCATTTGTCTGTATTGATTAAGAAGTTTGTTTACTTCTTCAATTGACTGACCGCAACCCTTTGCTATTCTTGCTTTTCTCGATGGATTGATTATATCAGGATGAGTTCTCTCTTTTTCGGTCATTGAAAGAATTATAGCCTGCATACGGTCAAATTTTTTCTCATCGACATCAATATCCTTAACTTTTTTGCCGATACCGGGTAACATTTCAAGCATCTCTTGTATTGAACCCATTTTGCGAAGTTGACGGAACTGGTCAAGCAAATCATTTAGATCAAATTTGTTTTGCAAAAGCTTCTTTTCGAGCGCCTGAGCTTCTTTTTCGTCAATCATCTGCTCTGCTTTCTCAATAAGAGAAAGAACATCGCCCATACCGAGAATGCGGTTTGCCATTCTGTCAGGGTGAAAAACATCAAGATTGTCAAGTTTTTCACCTGTACCAATATACTTAATTGGTTTTCCTGTGACTGCTCTTGCTGAAAGAGCTGCGCCGCCTCTTGTATCGCCGTCAAGTTTAGTAAGAATCAGGCCGTCTATTCCGAGAGCTTCGTCAAAAGCGGTTGCAACGTTAACTGCGTCCTGACCTGTCATTGCGTCAACAACGAGTAATATTTCGTGAGGATGAACTTCTGCTTTGATACTTTTAAGCTCGTTCATCAGTTCTTCGTCGACATGCAAACGGCCCGCTGTATCAATGATAACATAATCATTTCCATGAGCTTTCGCTTCTTCAATAGCAGACTTTGAAATGTCAACAGGATTACCCTGACCCATTTCAAATACAGGAACCCCTGCCTGCTCTCCGACTACCTGCAACTGTTTAATTGCAGCAGGTCTGTAAACATCGCAGGCAACAAGAAGAGGACGGTGGTTTTCCTTTTTAAGTCTGAGAGCAAGCTTTGCACAATGGGTTGTTTTACCTGAGCCCTGAAGTCCGCACATAAGAACTATTGTCGGCGGGTGAGCGGCATAAGCGAGCCTTGAATTTGTTCCGCCCATTAAAGATACAAGTTCTTCATGTACTATTTTGATAACCATCTGTGAAGGCGTAAGGCTTTCCATAACCTTTTCACCTATGGCTTTTTCAGTAACGGTATTGGTAAAATCTTTAGCGACCTTATAATTAACATCCGCTTCGAGCAAAGCCATACGGACTTCTCTCATTGCAGAACGAACATCAGCTTCATTCAGACTTCCTTTGCTTCTCAGATTTTTAAATGTAGCTTCAAGTCTGTCTGATAAACCTTCAAATGCCATAAATACTACCTCTGTGAGATTAAAAATCAGATTTCAAGCAGTGTCATTGCAACTGATTTGATACTTAAACCGTAGTCGTTGATTTCCTTTGACAGTCCATGTCTGAGGTTATATTGAGTGATTTTATCTGAATAACCGATAATCTCTTTCAGTCCGTCACTCATATCCTGGAATCTTTTTGCGGCTCCAAGCTTATTTTCCATATCTATCAACTGATTTTCAGCTCTTTTTATTGCATCGCGAACGCCTTGACGCGTAATGCCTTCATTTTCCGCTATCTCAGAAAGAGAGAGGTCATCATTGTAGTAATAATCCAGAAAATTTCTTTGCTTTTCTGTAAGCATATCGCCGTAAAAATCTATGAGAATTGCCATTTCATAGTTTTTAGCCACCTGTGACCACTCCTTTCATTAAAAATGCCTGTAAAGTCCAAATGCTTTACAGGCATGCATTATACTACATGGAATTGTGTTTGTCAAGTATTATTTAACAGGTTATTATTATTCTTTTTCTTCAGTTATAAATATTATATTCGTGTTATCTTCCGAAGCGTCAGTAAACACATTTATAAGGTCTTTTCCGAAATTTCCGAGTCGTTTTTTTACGGAATCAATATTAATAATATGTATTTCAGTCTTTTCTGAAATATCTGTAAGGCAGTCGTACAACGCATCCAGATTATTTCCGTAATAATCAGGGAAATTCAGTGTTTTCTTTAAGTACGAGTGGGTTTCTTTCCTAGTAGTTAAATTGTTTCCGTCAATTATTACAGTATTCATTTCATTCAGTATAACCTTTCAAATGTTTTATAGTGGTCGGATGTATAAAAAATCAGTCCGTCATTTGAAAAAACTATTCGCTTTGGACCGCGTGAAGATATGCCGTGAGTATCTATATCACATTCAAAATACTTTCGGCCGTCTTTTTTAGGAAGAGTACCTTCGTAGTTGGTATATTTATCTCCTCCGATTGCGGCATTATCCTTAAATCTTTCTATTGAGCCGCCTTCCCATCCGAGCGCTCTTGCCTGGTTTTTTGTGATGAAATTTTTCGGGAGTTTACCGTATTTATGAATATATTTTGATACGTCATCCTTAGAGTAATAATAACCGTCTTCTGTTATTTCGTTTTTTGCTGAACTTGTTTCAGCCTTTCTTCTACTAGCAGTTACGGTTGTATTATAAGTTTTGCTGTATTCGGTTTTTTCTGTTTCGTAAAATGTTTCTTTTTCGGTTGAGCTTTCGTTTAATGTTGTCGAAGTAATTTCCGGCGTTTCGGTTTCGCCATATGTATTTCTGAAATGTGAGTAAACGGGAAACCCTATTATTATAACAAGAGTAAGAATTACACCGATAATTTTTTTACTGTTAATACTATTCATATTATCACCGTATTATTCTTCAAACGGGGTGTTTAATCCTGTGTATCTGAAATTGACCGGGTCTTTTTGCTTATTGATTCGGTAAACGCTCATTACCAAGCCAATCGTAAAGTAAACGCATAAATTTGATGATCCGCCGGCACTTATAAATGGGAGAGTGATGCCTATACACGGCAACAGCTTTATGCACATTCCTATATTCATAAAAATCTGAGAACCTAGCATAAATGCGGTACCGTAACATATAGCCGCGCCGGTCAAATTGGATGACTGCCTGCCTATATACATGATTCTTAAACAAATCAAAGCAAGCGCGAGTAAAAGTAAAAATCCTCCCAGAAATCCGAGCTCTTCTCCTACTACCGAAAAAACCATATCACTTTCATTAACCGGAATACCGCTTGCAGATTGTGTGTATTTTCCTTTAAAAAGCCCATCGCCGAGCAATCCGCCCGAACCTATGGCATTTACGGCTCTTTGCTGCTGATATATTCTGGCTTTATAAACTGATTCACTCAGCGCTTCAGGGTAATAAACAGCCAATATTCGCTGCCTGTGGAAACTTGATAAAAACTTTGACCAGAGGATCGGAGCGACTGCCACAATTGCGCCGCCGGCAAGAGCGAAGTATCTGACTTTCAGACCTGCAACAAACATCATTCCGATAAACATAAATCCGAATATCAATGCGGAACCAAGGTCGTCTGTCAGTATGATAATTCCCATCGGAATTAAAGCGTGGATTGTGAGAAATATAACATTCTTCAGTTTGTTTATATCTCTTTTAACAGCATTTAGGTGCGCACTGAAAGTGATTAAAAATCCGGCTTTCGCTAGCTCTGAAGGTTGAAAATAAACCTTGGTATTTCCTGTTTCTATAATGGGAAGCCAGCATTTTGCGTCGGGTCTGTCTGCAGGTCCTTCACCCCAAACGAACAAAGCAGCAAGAAGAACCAGACAAACGGCTCCGACAGCGGGCCAGATTCTGATTATTGAATTGTAATCAATTATTGAAATAATCGCGCAGGCGATTATTCCGGCTCCGGCGGCAAAAATCATAATCAGACATTCTCTGCCAATTATGAAACCTGATTCAATCGCTTCGTTTCTTGTCGCGGAATATACCATCAGGCAACCGAAAGCGGATGCAAGTATACATCCGATATAAAGTAAGAAATCGGTTCCTGTCAAAGCGTTCTTCAGCTTATTGTTCATTTACGGATACCTTTTTCCTTCTGAGAATAGTCATTCCGATTATCATTATAACCGGAAAAATTAGAGCAAAAGCAAATCCTGTTTTTAAATTGTTACTGAATCTGTTTGATATAAAACCAATCAGAGACGGTCCGCATATACAGCCGAGATCCCCGGCAAATGCAAGATAAGCAAACATCTTTGTCCCGCCGTATTTTATATCTCTTGCTGCAACACTGTAAACTCCGGGCCACATTATACCTACACTGAAACCGCATATTGAACATGCTGCAAGATTGATGTATGCCGAGGAAGAAAAAGATGTAAATGCATAGCATATCAAACATAAACATGAGCAGTAAAATATGTACTTTTCCAGCACGGTTTTATTACTGACAGCTGCATATAATACTCTGGATATTCCCATAAGCAGAGCAAACGCAGCAGGTCCTAAAAGGTCACCGAGGGCTTTGTTTATTCCAAGTCCGGCCTCTGCAAATGCACTTGCCCATTGGCTCATGGATAATTCACAGGCACCTGAGCAAAACATAAGAAGCATAAATACTTTAAAACCGGGAATACTGAATAATTTGCGGGACGAAGTTTTTTCTTTACCTGTCGGCAGAGTGTTTATCGGCACTAAAGAAAAATATATTGCATTTAGGAATGGAATAACCGACCATATAACTGCCATATAACGCCAATTTTTAATACCTGCATATGAAAAGAAAATGCTTGATAAAACAGTTACTCCGAGCTGACCCCAGCAATAAAAGGAATGGAGTAAACTCATCGAGGCCGATTTGTTTTCTGTTGGAGCAGCTTCAACAATCGGGCTGACAATAACTTCCGTAAGCCCACCGCCTATTGAAGTAAAGATCATTGAAATAATCAGCCCTGTATATGCAACAGGCATCTTGTAAGGTAACCAGGACAGCAGAATAAAACCAATTCCCGCAGAAACGTGAGCGGTAACTGCCGCTATCCTATATCCGATTTTATCAATAAACTTAACTGACAGTAAATCAATTGATAGCTGAATTGAAAAATTAATTATAATCAGCCAACTGATTTTTGCTAATGAGATATTAAAATCGGAATTAAATGTAACAAACAGCAGGGGAGTGAAATTGTTGACTATAGCCTGGGTAATAAAGCCTATATAAGATGCTGTAATTGTGTGCCTGAAGTTATTTCTGACCGACATTAACCTTTAATATCCTCAACAAGTTCTTCAAAAGACTCCGTGATAACCCGGCCGGCATATCTTCCGGTTGAAACGATTTCTTCATTTTCAGTGAAATATGAGTGCCAGTTATTTGACGGGAGTATATATCCTATCTGGTCGTTCATAAGCCCGAATACAAGCAGTTCTCTGCCGTTTACCATTTCGGTGAATGACGGATAATCCCAGTCCTCATTATACCAGGATTTATCTGCTCCTTCGGCACCGCCGAATGCAATCTCGGGAGCCAGTTCTCCGGGAATGAGAGCTATTGAAAGGTCTGTGCCTAATTCGGCATATCCGATTTCGGTTACTATTTCAAATTTACCGAATCCTGATTTAAGCACATTGTTTACCAGTAAGCCGCCTTTCGCCGCAAGAACAAGGATATTATTATCTATTTTGATATAAGTTTCTTTAAATGCAACATTAATAATCGGCTCTATTTCTCTTTCTTCGTTAATTTCTTCAAGTTTTATTGCCAGTGACTCGCCGTAAGCCCTGATGTCTGAAATATCTGAGTTCCAGCTTTCATCAATCCATTTGCCGTTCCAGATTTTGTTTCCGTTATCGTCGGTATCATATACCTTATGTTCATCGGCATAGGTCTGAACATCACCGACATAAGTGCAGTTTCCGTCATCATCGTAAACCGTTGTTCTGTCATTGCCGGAAATAGCGAGTTCTGCGCCTTCAAGATAAAGGAAATCGGCATTATCATTATTGTTTATGTAACGCTCCATATAGAGCGGATAATCGCCGGTTAATTCAGTTCCGCCGGCACCGCGACCTACGCAATGTATTGCGGCTTCAACTATCCAGATTTCTTTTGATCCGTCATTCGGCACAAAACGAAGTCTGTTCAGATTGTGATCGAAAACCTGAGGATCTCTCTTATCGCGTATATAATTTTCAGCGTCAATTTTACCGAAATACAGCTTGCCCGCTTTCATCCCTGCAACAGCTTTATTCATAGAGTCAACAGTTTTTTCATATAGATTCTTCATGTAATCTTCATTTTTTCCGCTTTTTGTTTTTGCACGGAAAAGATTTTTGAGGGACGAGGTGAACAATGCATTGATTATGTCACCGTTCAATCCGAAAGTATCAACACAGGAATGTTGATGTAATACTGATATATTTATCGTATTTATTTCTTTGTCGCCTTTATACTGCTCAATAAATTGATTTCTGATTGCTCTTACGTCGGTATTCGCAAGTCCGTAAGCATCTATAACGGCAAAAATATTTATTTTTCCGCCGTCAGAAATTGCGGCAACTCTGACTTTTTGATCATCAAGCTGTTTTGTAGCAAGCTTCTTTGTTACTTTAAGACTGCCGCCAACATAATAATCGCCGTTGCCGCCGACTTCATTTCCGGTGACAATGGAATTATTTGAATAACCTACATACCAGGCGTCAGTGGCTGTGGCAGATTTGAACTCTTCTTTTGAGTTCCCCGGAAAGAATGTGTCGGGAGTTTTATAGTCTTTTTTACTCGGCCAATCCGGGGTAACAATCATAGAAGCAATACCGCCGACAAGAGTGTTGACAAGCTTGTCTATAAATGTATACATCTTTTGTTTTCCGGGTTCCGTAACTTCTGTGTTAGCGGAAACAGGAATCATAAATACTCCTAATAAAACAGAAACAGAAAGAATAATAGCAATAATTTTATTTTTCATTTTTCTACCTCTCCGTAATTAAGCGTCTTCGAGCTTAAGGTCACCGTATTTAATCAGACCTTTTTTCCTCATAAGTTCGGATATTATCAGGCATAGAATTGCGGGCGCAATAAAATGCATTATTGCCATTTCAATCAGGGTAGCGGCGGTTCCGAAACCGGATTCAGTCATAGAAGTAAATGTCATTATCTGGCCGACCAATCCGGAAGTACCCATACCTGAGCCGGCTGCTTTGCAAGTCATTTTGAGAACTCTAGTAGAAATCGGACCGAGAATCGCGCTTGTTATAACCGGCGGCAGCCATAAAACAGGTTTCTTGAGGAGGTTGGGCATCTGTAGCATTGAAGTGCCGACCCCTTGAGCAAGTAATCCGCCAAGTTTATTTTCTCTGTAACTCATTACAGCAAAGCCAATCATATGCGCACTGCAGCCTACCACTGCAGCCCCGCCGGCAATTCCGTTAAGTCCCAGAATTATTCCGAGGGCGGCGGAACTGATGGGAAGAGTAAGACATATACCCATAACAACGCTGACAATGACGCCCATCATTACAGGTTGTCTTTCTGTTCCCCAAACAATCAGTTCTCCGATTTTTGTTGTGATTATGCTTACAGGGGGGCCTAATAATAATCCTGCGGCTGAGCCGGCCAGAATAGAACATGCAGGAGTAAGAATAATATCCAGTTTGGTTTTCCCGCTTATCAGTTTTCCGATTTGAATCGCACACATTGCGCCGATAAATGCACTGAGCGGGTCACCGGGACCGGAGAAAAGCATACCCGCTTCGGTAATAACTGAACCGGCAAGAATTTTGGATGCAAACGCACCGACCATACCGGATACACATGCACCGGCACCGACAAGAGGGGATACTTTGTATTTAAATGCCATACCTACGCCTATTCCTGCTCCGGTGAGTGATTTGGCTACAAGTGAGGCGTATCTTAAATAGTCACCGGCTATTCCGGGAATTACAGCGGCAATCTGTTCGAGTATTGTGCCTATGATAAGCGTGCCGAAAAGGCCCATTGCCATACCTGAAAGCCCGTCTATGAAGATGTAGCTTAAAATCTCTTTTAATTTCTTCATAATTATTTTTTTATCACCTCGTCATAAGCGTCAGCATAAATCTTTCCGATGAATTTGGATCCGTTATCGTTGGGATGAACTCCATCCGACGACCAATAAAGAGAAGGCTTCTCAAGCAAAGCTTTAGCAAAAAGTCCGTCAAGCGGAACATATACATCTGCAAATTCTCTGGCAAGTTTTCTTTCGATATCAATTTTTCCATTTAAATCTTCGCGGAAATAATCTTTGTCATCTGCCGGAAGCAGGAACTGCTCAATCATAATTATTTTTGCATGAGTTTTTTCTTTGATTGCCTTCAATACTGTTCTGTAATTATCTTCGAATCTATCATTACTGAGCCATTCCCGTGCTGCGGCATAATGCCATGTGTCATTTACTCCGATATGAATTGAAATGATATCGGGATCTATATCAATAAAGTCTTTTTGCAATCTTTGAACCAGGTCTTTTGTCTGGTCCCCGCTTATGCCGAGATTGATAAATTCAAAGTCGGTTTCAGGATGTCTTTCTTTGATATATTTTGCGGCGTAAAAGGGATATCCCGACCCGAGATTATGGAAGTCACTTCTGTCTCTGCCGGCATCTGTAATTGAATCACCTTGAAATAATATTTTCAAGTATTTCACCTTCCATTAAAAAATTTTATTAATTATATCACATTAAAGATATTAATACAAGAAATAAAGATGATTAAATAATTAATTTGCGGTATTTATATCTATTCTCGGTTTTGGGTTTTCATTTTTGATATTTTCAAGCATCTCGCTGATTTTGTTATGTACTTCGTCAATTTCTGTTTCGAACTCTCTTGATGATAGTCTCTGAACACCGAATCTTACTGCAGATAACTGTATTAAACTGTCTGACGAAACAACTCGAACCTTATCGTTTTTGCCTATTTCTTTTATTAGTTTCTCTATATAGACATCACCTAGTTCTCTTTCTTTGGTATATACCACATGTATGTTATTGAAATCAAAATTTTCGCCTTTATTTCCGTCTACCTTGTATGCATCAAATACAAGGACTACGTTTTCTTTTGTAAAAGCAGAGTAATTGCTGAGTATTTCCATAAGCTTCCTGCGTGCGGAATCGAGGTCGCTTTTCGCAATATCTTTCAAATCATCCCAGGAAAAAATGACATTATAACCGTCGATAATAATCCAATGCTTTCTGTATTTTAAATCAGTATCAACCTCTTCATTTATGTAATCGGGTTTTACTGGCCGGTAAAGATCATATTTTGCCTCGCCGAATTCACGTCTCATTATCTCTTCAAGTTCTTTGTCATCAATATGAAAATTTCTGTGATTTACAGCAGAAAAATACTTTTCCCCTTTTTTTATACTGCTGCCGAGGTGCATATAATTTTCAACTTCGTTCCATTTTACAACGAATCCGGAGCCGTGAGAGCAAAAAACAGAATCCGGTGTATTATCAATGTCTGCTTCAGGATTATAGTTAATTGCAGATATGACTTCCTCACTGTTATGGCATTCCTCATATCCGGCAGGCGAGCAGACAAGTTTGCCTTTTCCTGATGTGTAAGAAGCAACTTCGTTATTGTATCCGAGCATTGTTGATACAGGCGCTTTGCCTTTTAAAATAATTGTTTTATCAGATTCTTCGGGTGTTTCAAACGTACCATATCTTTGCTTGATATCATTTATTGCCCTGCCTAAATATTCATAGGGGAGGTAAAGAGTAAAATTATAAAACGGTTCAAGAAGAATGCTTTCGGATTGCATCAGACCCTGTCTTACTGCTCGGTATGTAGCCTGCCTGAAATCACCTCCCTCGGTATGTTTTAAATGGGCTCTGCCGGCTACAAGCGTTATCTTCAAATCTGTAACGGGTGAACCTGTCAGAACTCCGAGGTGTTCTTTTTCGTTAAGATGGGTAAGAATCAATTTCTGATAATTGCTGTCAAGCATATCCTCACTGCACCGCGATTCAAAAACCAGACCCTTTCCTCTTTCCAGAGGCTCCAGAATAAGGTGAACCTCTGAATAGTGCCTGAGGGGTTCGTAATGCCCTACGCCTTCAACAGGTTCTTTTATTGTTTCCTTATATTGAATCATTCCGTTATCAACCGTAACATCAATGCCGTATTTTTCTGCAATCAATGAAACGAGTATTTCTGCCTGAACTTTTCCCATTAAACCGACTTGAATTTGTTTCAAAAATGAATTCCATGTTACTTTCAGTGTCGGTTCTTCTTCCTCAATGAGCTTTATTTTCGGTAGAAAAGAACTCACATCAATGTTATTCGGAAGGTTTAGTCTGAAGTTCATTATCGGCTCAAGAACGGGCGAATCAAAGTCTTTTTCGTATCCGAATCCTTGTGAAGCGGAAGCGTCTGTCAGGCCTTCAACTGCGCATACGCTTCCTGCTTCCGCTTCATCCACAGTAATGTATTTTGAGCCACTATATATTCTTATCCTGTTTACCTTTTCCGATTTGTCATCATATTCAAGAGTATCTTTCACGGAAATCTTACCGCCCGTCACCTTGATATGAGTTAATCTTATATCTTTATCGTGTGAAATTTTGAATGCTCTAGCTCCGAAAACTTCGGGATATTTTTTATCGATTAAAAGTCTGTCAATCGCCTGAATAAACTCGCGTACGCCGGTATTCTTCAGCCCTGAACCGAAAAAGCAGGGGATGATTCTTTTTGAAAAAATCAAATCGGAAATGTCATCATTTGTGAATTCTTTGCCGGATAAGTATTTCTCAAGTAAAGCTTCAGAATAAACCGCAATTCTTTCTTTAAAATCCGAGGAATAAATATCTGTAAAGTCAATACAGTCATCTGATAATTCGCTTCTTAACTCATCCATGATTAATGCAGGGTCTTTTCTTGCGTAATCTGTTTTGGTAACAAATATAAATACGGGAATGTTGTATATTTCAAGCAGATTCCAGATGGTTTTTGTGTGTGACTGAACTCCGTCAATTCCGCTGATTACAAGTATTGCAACGTCGATTATACGCAATGTTCTTTCGGTTTCACAGCTGAAATCGACGTGACCGGGAGTATCAAGCAGAGTGAATTCGTGATTATTAGCTGTAAAAACCGCTTGACTTGAAAAAATAGTTATACCTCTTTCTCTTTCGAGGTGATGAGTATCAAGCGCGGTGTTGCCGTTATCAACTCTTCCTTTTTCTCTGAGTACACCGAAATTATACAGAATTGATTCGGCAAGTGTTGTTTTTCCGGCATCAACATGAGCCAATATTCCGAGTACGGCTTTTTTCATATCAATCTGAAACCTTTCACAAAAAAGAAAGGTGCCGTAGAAGGCACCGATCCTTTTAATTTACGAGCTATTCAGTATTCGCCTGAAATGCGATTAATTACATTTCCTTGATGGCTGCTACGAGATTTTCCATCTCTTCATCGCTGAGTGTAACACCTTTACCCATTCTGTCATATTCGGGCGACCATTCGCGTATGTCGTATTTAGGATCGCGTCCGCCCCAGCTGACAAGATTGAGCTCTTTTTTCCATCCGCGTGCGTTTTCGGACAGAACAGCAACATGCTTAACGATTTCATAAGTAAATGCAGGCATATTTGATCTCCTTTCCCTATTTTAAAACATTCGTTTTAATCATTATATTATAAATTTTTTAAAAAGTAAATACTTTTAATAAAATAAATTAATCATCGGATATTTTATCGATTTCATATGGAGTTGACTGATAAACAAAATAATTCAACCAATTTGAATAAAGCAAATTTGCATGAGCGCGCCAGGATACCAGAGGAGGATTTGCAATATCATCATGGGGATAATAATTCTTCGGACATGTAATTGGTTTTCCTGCCATTAAATCACGTCTGTATTCTTTATCCAAAGTGTATTGATCATATTCAGGGTGACCGGTAATAAAAATTTGTCTTCCGTTTTCGGTCATCATTAATACAACTCCGGCTTCGGTTGAAGAAGCAAGAATCTTCATCCCCGGAATATTTTCAATTTCGTTACGGCTGACGGTTGTATGACGGGAGTGGGGAATATAGAATACGTCATCAAAACCTCTTAAAAGTATTGCTTTTTTATATTCGGCTTTATGTTTAAATACCCCGAATAATTTGGTGTCCAATTTAATTTTATTGACTTTATAATGATAATACAGCGCGGCCTGAGCACCCCAGCAAATATGAAATGTGCTGTAAACATGAGTTTTGCTCCATTCCATTATTTTGCATAGTTCATCCCAGTATTCAACTTCCTCAAAATCAAGATGTTCAACGGGAGCGCCGGTAATAATCATACCGTCAAAGTACTTTTCTTTAATATCATTAAAAACTCTGTAAAATGACAAAAGATGGTCATCACTGATGTTTTTTGATTTGTGAGATTCGGTATGAATTAAAGTCAGTTCAACTTGTAACGGCGTGTTTCCGAGTAATCTTGAAAACTGAGTTTCGGTATCAATTTTTGTCGGCATAAGGTTGAGAAGCAGGATTTGAAGCGGACGGATGTCCTGAGTCATCGCTCTCGTTTCAGTCATAACGAATATATTTTCGTCAGTCAGTATTTTTGTTGCCGGCAATTCATTTGGAATTTTAATGGGCATTTAAAAGGATTCTCCCTGTTTTCAGATTTTTTCGATTGCCTGTGAAATATCATCGATGAGGTCGTATTTGCTCTCTATTCCGCAGGAAAATCTGACTAAATCGCCAGATACGCCTCCGGCTTTAAGTTCTTCCTCAGTCATCTGACGGTGAGTAGAACTTGCCGGATGAAGACAGCATGACCTTGCATCTGCCACGTGAGTTTCTATGGCGGCGAGTTTCAGGTTTGCCATAAATTTTTCTGCGGCGCTTCTTCCGCCTTTTACTCCGAAAGAAACTACTCCGCATGTGCCGTTTGGCATATATTTTTTAGCAAGCTGATAATATTTATCCGAGGGAAGTCCCGGATATGTAACCCATGATATTTTATCGCTTTTTTCGAGAAATTCGGCAACTGCAAGCGCATTTTCACAGTGCCTGGCTATTCTTACATGGAGACTTTCGAGGCCGAGATTAAGCAGGAAAGCATTCTGAGGAGCCTGAATTGAGCCAAAATCTCTCATAAGCTGAGCGGTTGCCTTTGTGATAAAAGCACCTTCAAGGCCGAAACGTTCGGTATATGTTACACCGTGATAACTGTCATCCGGTGTGGTTAATCCGGGGAATTTTTCGGCATATAGATTCCAGTTGAATTTTCCGGAGTCGACTATTGCACCGCCGACTGCCGAACCGTGACCATCCATGTATTTTGTTGTGGAATGAGTAACAATATCTGCTCCCCATTCAATGGGTCTGCAATTAACAGGCGTTGCAAATGTGTTGTCAATTATCAGAGGAACTCCGTGGTCGTGTGCTGCTTTTGCAAATTTTTCTATATCGAGAACGGTTAAAGCCGGATTGGCAATGGTTTCGCCGAAAACTGCTTTTGTGTTGGGTCTGAATGCGGCATTAAGCTCTTCATCTGTACAGTCAGGTGAAACGAAGGTGAAATCTATTCCCATTTTTTTCATTGTTACAGAGAATAAATTGAAGGTACCGCCGTATATAGTGCTGCTGCTGATTACATGATCACCGCAATTTGCTATGTTAAATACACTGTAAAAATTTGCAGCCTGGCCGGAAGAAGTGAGCATAGCGGCAGTTCCGCCTTCCATTTCACATATTTTGGCGGCTACCATATCATTTGTCGGGTTTTGAAGCCTGGTGTAAAAATATCCGTTTGCCTCAAGGTCAAATAATTTACCCATATCTTCACTTGTGTTATATTTAAATGTTGTCGATTGAATAATGGGTATTTCTCTCGGTTCACCGTTACCGGGTGTGTATCCGCCCTGAACGCAAACAGTTTCGATTCTGCTTTTTTTAGCCATTTTTATACCTCCTGATTAGATGGTTCAATTTCAAAATTGATTTCTCCGTTTTAAAATATATTCAGTTAATATAATTTAATATCGTCTGAGTATCGGAGAATTCCGTTTTAAATACCGGATTAATCATTTCGTATTTTCGAATAAAACTCCGTTATTCAGTAATCAGAGAATTATTGACACATAAATAGTTTTGAGTTAAAATTTGTCGGCGGTTATTTTATCGCTAATTAATTTTATACCGCAGAGAATCAATTCTCGGTTATAAACAATTTTGCGTTTACAACTTGTTACAAGGTCTCCGGCGAGCCCGCCGGTCGCTATACAGAAGCATTCTCCCTCATCAAGTTCTTTCTCAAACCTTTCAATGAGTCCGTCCAACATAGAAGAAAAGCCGTATACAACACCCGATTGCATAGAATCAGTTGTATTGGTACCGATAGAGTGCAGAGGCTTTTTCAGACTGATGTTCGGAAGCTGCGAGGTTTTTGCGGAAAGAGCTTCAAGAGATATTTTGATACCCGGAGCAATTGCGCATCCTCTGAAATTACAGTTTTTATCTATTATGCTTATTTTACTTGCAGTGCCGAGATCTATTACTATACAAGGCAATGGATATAGCTTTGCGGCTCCGTAACATCCGGCATACAGGTCAGCTCCGAGCTGATTTGGGTCGTCAATCATAATTTTCATATCGGTTTCAATTTCTGAATTGATGATTAACGGTGATCTTCCGGTAATAATGTTAACTGCCTTACCGATTTCATCTGTTAATTCAGGCACAACGGAACTGATAGCTGAATTATCAATTTCTTTGGGAAGTGTGCCGTAAAGATTAAGTATATTATCAATTTCAATGGCATATTGATCGGGGGTTTTTGACCTGTCCGTTGAAATCCTTGAAACAAATTTGATTTTGTCATTATCAAAAACGCCGATTGTTATATTGGAATTCCCAATATCTATAGCAAGAAACATAGCGTCACCTCAAAATATAACTTATCTAATATTATATCAAATAGTAATTAAATATTCAAGAAATATTTATTTTATTTAATAAAAAAGGTGAAAGTATTGAGTTGTAATCAATGTCCGAGAAAATGTAATATTGACAGATCGGTTTCAACCGGATATTGCGGGGTCGGTGAAAACTTCAGAGTGGCAAGAGCTGCGCTTCATTTTTGGGAGGAGCCTTGCATAAGCGGAGAAAACGGCTCCGGAACTGTATTCTTTTCTGGTTGCAACCTTAAGTGTATTTATTGTCAGAACGAAAAGATAAGTCACAGTGTAAACGGAAAAGATATTACGGATAAAGAGCTTATGAACTTATTTGATAAACTTATCTCATCCGGAGCGCATAATATCAACCTTGTCACTCCGACTCACTACGCATCAAGACTTATCAAAGTGCTGAAAGAGTATAAATCACCTGTTCCTGTTGTATATAACACTTCAGGTTATGAAAATACGGCAACAATAAAAATGTTAGAAGGCCTTGTTGACATTTATCTTACGGATTTAAAATATTATGACAGTGCCAGGTCGATGAAGTATTCGGGAGCTGAAAATTATTTTGAAGTGGCTTCGAATGCAGTCCTTGAAATGTTCGCTCAGACCGGAAATATAACGCTTGACAATAATGGCGTTGCAGAAAAAGGAACTCTTATCCGTCATTTGGTGCTTCCCGGAAATGTTTCACAGTCAATAAAAATATTGGACTGGATCAGCGAAAACATTTCAAATGATATATATATAAGTATTATGAGTCAATATGTTCCTTGCGGAATTGCAAAAACAATTAAACCTCTTGATCGCAAAATTACATCAAGAGAGTATAAGATTGTTAAGGAGTATGCGCTTAAACTGGGATTTAAAAACTGTTATTTTCAAAATAAATCCTCGGGTGATGAAATGTACATCCCTGATTTTGATATGAAAAATACCTGTGAAACAGAAGACGCATGTGATTTGAATATATAACTTGATTTTTCCTTGATTTAAACTCAGCACAATGTTATAATCAATTTTATTGAAAGGATGTAGTTTGATGAGAAGGAAAAAATGGGTCGTCTCAAAAGGGGATAAAGAAAAAGCTTCAAGGTATTCCCAGGAGTATGACCTTGATTCGTTGTCAGTGCTTTTAGCTTGCTCGGATAACAGAGAAGATATTGATGATATTAACGCTTTCTTTGATGAAGATGCACCGCTGACACTTAATCCTATGACAATAAAAGATATGGATAAAGCCAAATCACGCATTCAAAAGGCAATTGATGATTTTGAACTTATCTGTATTTACGGGGATTATGACGCAGACGGAATAACATCAACAGCGCTTTTATATTCGTATTTTGAAAGCAGAGGCGCCAATGTTATCAGATATATTCCGGATAGAATCAAAGAAGGATACGGTCTTAATAAAGAAGCTGTTTTACACCTTGCAGGCCGTAATGTTAAATTGATTGTAACTGTTGATAATGGAGTTACAGCGGTTGAAGAAATCAAATACGCATACTCTCTCGGTATAGAAGTTGTGGTTACCGATCATCACCAGGTAGGAGCGAAACTTCCTGAATGTGAAGCTGTTGTTGATCCTCACAGACCCGACTGCCCGAGTAATTTCAAGGAAATGTCCGGAGTAGGGGTTGCTTTTAAACTTGTCTGTGCTTTGGAGGATGACGACCAGGATTATCTTCTTGATGAATATGGTGAGTTGATTGCAATCGGTACAATCGGAGATGTTGTATCCCTGACGGGAGAAAACCGTGTTATGGTAAGGCGCGGCCTTAAATGTATCAACGAAAGTCCGGGATTCGGCGTATCTGCTCTGATAAATGCCGCGAGTATCAGAAACAAACCTATAACCGCGTCAACTGTTGCTTTTACTATTTGCCCGAGAATAAATGCCTGCGGCAGGATGAAATCAGCCGACAAAGCCGTTGATTTGCTTTTGTGTGACGATATAGAAGCGGCTGATTTTATAGCTTCGGAAATAGTAAATTTAAACATAGAAAGACAGACTGTTGAAAACGAAACTTACAACAGCGCTGTTGAAATGATTGAAAGCAATGACAGTTTAAAATATTCTTCCGTAATTGTTGTTGACGGTGATAACTGGCATAAAGGCGTAATCGGAATAGTATCCGCTAAAATAACTGAAAAATACGGGAAGCCCTCGATTGTTTTATCAAAAGAAGGAGATGAAGCAACCGGTTCCTGCAGAAGTATTGAAGGTTTTTCTATTTATAATGCGGTTGAAACTACTTCCGATTTACTTACTCATTTCGGAGGTCACACCCTCGCAGCGGGTTTAGGTATTAAGACTGCTGATATCCCGGAATTCCGAAGAAGAATAAATGAATTTGCGGATAAAACCGAAATGCCGTTTCCAATTCAAAGAGTTGACTGTAAGATTATTCCTTCTTCTGTCAGTCTTGATATTGTATCATCAATTTCCTGTTTGGAACCATTCGGAGTTGGAAATCCGGTGCCTATTTTCGGCCTTTTCGGTGTAACAATTGAAGAAACGTCCGGACTTTCCGAAGGAAAACATACCAGAATTGTATTTTCAAAAGACGGTATCAGAACAGGAACTGTATATTTCGGCATGAGAGATAAATGTTTTCCTTTTTCGGTCGGAGATTCAGTTGACCTGGCAGTAAACCTTGAGAAAAATATATATAACGGAGAAGAAAGGCTGTCAGTAATTATAAGGGGTATTAGACCTTCAAATACAAATGAAGATAAAGTCCTTTCAGCACTTTCGCTTTATGAGAAATTCAGGCGCGGGGGAAATCTTTCGCCTGATGAGGTTTCATCGCTTATTCCGGACAGACAAGTTCAGATAGATGTGTTTAAATCAATAAAGGCAAAACCTGTTAAGGATTCTTATTATGAAATACTTTGTGTCAGACTCGGAGATGACGGATCAAATCTTGCTTCATATATGACAGCAGTCGATATAATGGTCGAGATGGGTGTATTGGCTGTTGATGAAGATAACCGTATTTTTGCCCCCCATGTTTCATCGAAAGTTAATCTTGAATGCTCCCCGACGATGATAAAATTGCGTAGTTTACAGGTGTGATTATGGAAGAATTGACCAATGCTCAAAAAGATGCTTTTTCAACTCCGGAAGAAGGCTTGAATCTTCTGCTGAGTATTATTGACAGTTCGTTTAGCAGTGAAGATATTGAGTCCATAAAAAACGCATATGATTTCGCAACAAAAGCGCATAATAATCAAACAAGACTGTCCGGAGAGCCGTATATTGTTCACCCGCTTAGCGTTTCTGTTATCACCGCAAGGCTTGGAATGGACCGTGCTTCAATTATTGCCGCCCTTCTTCATGACACTGTTGAGGATACCGCAATTACTTATGAAATAATTGAAGAAAACTTCGGCAAAACAGTTGCCGATTTGGTTGAAGGTTTAACAAAGATTACCAATGTTCCTACAAAGACGGAAGAGAGAAACGAAGACGAAATTTTTCTTGATCCCACAAGAATAAAACAGCAGCAACAGGCGGAAAACGTCAGGAAAATGTTGCTTGCGATGTCAAAAGATATTCGCGTGATAATTGTCAAACTTGCTGACAGGCTTCATAATATGAGAACTCTCATGTTTAAGCCTGAACAGCGAAGACGGGAAATCGCTCTTGAGACAATTGAGATTTATGCGCCTATTGCTCACAGACTCGGTATCAGACCTATAAAAGAGGAACTGGAAGATCTTTCAATCAGTTATCTCGATCCGGTTGCCTACGGTGAAATAGGTAATGCTTTGGAAAATCAGAGCCGTGCCAGGCAGGATTTTCTTGAAGATGTCAGGTCAAGAATTGAACAAAGAGTAAAAACTCTGGTTCCCGACGGCGTTGTAAGTGGCAGAATCAAGTCTGTTCACGGTATATACAGAAAAATGTATATGCAAAACAAAGACTTTGATGAGATTTATGATATTTACGCTGTCAGAATAATTGTTAACACAGTAATAGATTGTTATAACTGTCTTGGAATTATTCATGATATGTTTAAACCTATTCCCGGCCGATTTAAAGATTATATTTCCAATCCCAAGGCAAATATGTATCAGTCGCTTCATACAACGGTTCTCGGTAAAGAGGGCATACCTTTTGAGGTTCAGATAAGAACTTGGGAAATGCACCGTACTGCCGAATACGGTATTGCCGCTCATTGGAAATACAAGCTCGGAATGGGTAAAGGCGATGATAAGTATACCGAAAAACTTGCTTGGATTCGTCAGTTGCTTGAAAATCAGAATGACAGCGAAACCGCTGAAGATATAATAACAACAATCAAAACCGACCTTGTTCCCGAAGAAGTGTTTGTTTTCACTCCAAAGGGCGATGTGTTTAACCTTCCGAGCGGCGCTACCGTAATTGATTTTGCGTATGCAATTCATTCGGCTGTTGGTAATAAAATGGTCGGAGCAAAGGTTGACGGAAGAATTGTTCCGATTGATTATGTGGTAAAAACGGGCGAAATAATAGAAATTCTGACCTCTTCACAGCAAGGAAAAGGGCCAAGCAGAGATTGGCTTAAAATTGTTAAAACAAGCCAGGCTAGAAGTAAAATCAGACAATGGTATAAGAAAGAGCGCAGAGAAGAAAATATTGAGGAAGGAAAAGCTGAAGTTGAAAGAGAATTCAGGCATAACTTTATCAGATTGACCGAAGACGAATTTGAACCGTTTGTCACGAAAATAGCTGAAAGACAGCATTTCAAAAATCTGGATGACTTTTATGCCGCAATCGGATACGGCGGTATTTCCCTGGCGAAACTTATGCCGAGAATTAAAGATGAGTATCTGAAGCTTTCAAAGCTTAACGAACCTGTTGCTAAACCGATAATAAAGAAAAAGACAGTAAAGACCAGTGAAGGTGTTGTTGTAGAGGGGATTGACAACTGTCTTATCAAGTTTTCGAGATGCTGCAACCCTTTGCCGGGTGATGAAATTATCGGTTTTATTACAAGGGGTCACGGCGTATCAATACATACCAGAAACTGCTCGAATGTACCGGCTGATATTTCAGCGTCCGGAGAACCGGACAGATGGATAAAGGCGTATTGGGACAGTAATACCCGTGAAGAATTCAAATGTACCCTTCATCTGTATTGCCTGGACAGAATTGGACTTATCGCAGATATTACGGTTTTGCTCGCAAATATGCATATAGCAATAACCGGGATCAGTTCAAGAGATTATAAAGACGGTAATACCAGTATATATATTACTCTTTTATTAAACGGCGTTGAGCATCTTAACAACCTTCTTTTGAAACTTGAAAAGATTGATAATGTAATTAAAGTTGAAAGATCAGGCGTTTGACAAAACATACCCGGGGGATTAAAATATGAGAGCTGTTATTCAAAGAGTATCATCTTCCTGCGTATCTGTTGACGGGGAAGTAAAAGGCAGCATTAAAAAGGGATATAATATACTTCTCGGTGTAATGCACGGAGACGGGCAGAATGAAGCTGAGCTTCTTGCCAAAAAAATTGCGACCCTTCGTGTTATTGAGGATGAAGAAGGCAAGATGAATCTGAGCATAATTGATACCGGAGGAGAAGTTCTTGTTATTTCTCAGTTTACATTGTGTGCGGATATGAAAAAAGGCAACAGGCCTTCGTTTTTCCCTTCAGCCGAACCTCAAACGGCAAATGAGCTTTATGAATACTTTTGTGAATGTTTAAAGCAAAACGGAATTAAAAAAATAGAAAAAGGCGTTTTCGGTTCTGACATGTTGGTTGAAATTAACAATGACGGTCCCGTTACTATAGTAATGGATACTGAGATTTGGAGTAAAAAAAATGCTGAAAATAATCCAAATTGACTTATTGAATCGTGATTTGTCAAATTGCTATATTGTCACGGATGAGGACAGCAACGAGTCTGCTGTTATCGATCCGGGATATTATACCGATGATCTTCGTTCGGCTCTTTCCGGATTAAAATTAAAATATATATTTTTGACTCACGGACACTTTGACCATATTCTCGGAGTTAAAGATTTAAAAGAGGATACCGGTGCGCAGATTGTTATTCATAAAGATGATGCTATCTGTCTTGAAGACGAAGAGGTTAACCTGATGAAACGTTTCGGCGTTGAGGAACCATTAAACCCTTGCAAACCTGATTTGCTGATTACATCTGATTTAACTCTTCACTTGGGAAAAAGCAGAATAGACATAATGTGTACTCCGGGACATTCTCCGGGAAGCGTTATATATATTGCTCCTTCTGAGCGTTATATTTTCAGCGGAGATACTTTATTTTATTCAACAGTCGGCAGGACGGATACTTTCGGAGGAAATGACGCACTGTTAAAAGAGTCATTACTTAAAATACTGGCTCTTGAGGGTGAATATGATATTTATCCCGGGCACGGACCGAAAACGACCCTTTCTCATGAGAGAGTCAGAAATATATATATCAGAAGGATGAACAGATAAGTGATTTTGCGCATTCTCGGTCATAAATTCAGATATGAATGTGAAAATTTGTGCCGTGTATTCTTTCCAAATGAAAAAATTAAGGTGATTGAAGGCCCTGACGGCGATGACGATATACTTGTTGTGACGAAATATGAAAACGGTATTTCTTCAGTCAGTGTTAAATATTATGATGAATGTATTGATTTTAAATCTCAGTCAAATTCCGATAACACTGAATTGACGCTTGCTCATCTAATTTATAAATGCCTGACCTCGGTTACCGGCTATACTCCTCCCTGGGGTGTTCTTACAGGTGTCAGACCGTCTAAGCTGATGACAAGGCTCATTTCCGATTTGGGAGATGAAAGAGCAAATGAATACTTTAAAAAAGATTTACTTGTTTCTTCTGCTAAAACAGATCTAGCCTACCGGGTTGCAAAGAACGAAGAAAAAATAATAAATCAGAGCAAACCTGATTCTTTCAGTATTTATATTTCGATTCCGTACTGTCCTTCAAGGTGCAGTTACTGTTCTTTTGTCAGTCATTCGATAGCGGGTCCGGCGGCAAAAAAGCTGTTTCCGGATTATTTGAAATACCTGAAAAAAGAAATAGAAATAACGGGTGATATTGCATCAAAAGTCAATTTGCGACTTGAAAGTATATACTTCGGCGGCGGAACTCCGGGAATTTTATCCGCTGAACAATTTAATGAAATTCACGAATCAATAAAAAAAAGTTTTGATTTATCCACACTCAGAGAATATACTGTTGAAGTCGGCAGACCCGATACCGTAACTTATGAAAAAATGGATGCATTAAAAAATGCCGGGGTTGACAGAATAAGTATAAATCCACAGACTTTCAATCAAAGCACTCTTGACACTATTGGGAGAAAGCATTCTGTCGAAGAAACTTTTAATGCTGTTGAGTGTGCCCGAAAATTTAATTTTAAATGTTTGAATATGGATCTTATTGCCGGACTTCCGGGTGAGAAGACGGAAGATTTTATTATCAGCCTTGATTCAACAGTTAACCTCAGCCCCGAGAATATTACCGTTCATTCACTGGCGCTGAAAAGGTCTTCTTCGCTTAATTCAAGCGGCAAACACGTACCTGAAGGAAATGAAGCATCAAAAATGCTTGATTATACATATTCCTGCCTGAACAAAAAAGGTTATATACCTTATTATATGTACAGACAGAGTAAAAGCGTCGGAAATCTTGAAAATGTAGGCTGGTCGAAAGAAGGATTTCAAGGCCTGTACAATGTTTATATGATGGAAGAATGCCATACTGTTCTTGCTATGGGTGCCGGAGGAGTTACCAAGCTTTGTGAACCCGGCGGAACAAAGGTGAAAAGAGTGTTTAATTATAAATACCCCTATGAATATGTATCCGGCTATGATACAATTATTAAAAGAAAGTCTGAAATTATGAATTTTTATATCAACTTGGAACAGAAGGATGTGAATTAATGGCGAGGGAGAGAAAACAATCCGTTATTAACGGAGCTATGATATTAATGCTCGCTGTTGTTTTGGTTAAGGTTATCGGCGCTCTGTTTAAGATGCCTATGACCAGCCTTATCGGTATAACGGGCAGAGGATATTTCAATTCGGCCTATGAAATCTATACTCCGATTTTTGCGGTATCTATGGCCGGTTTGCCGGTTGCGGTTTCAAGAATGGTGGCTGAAAGCGTCGCCCTTAACCGTTACAGACAGGCACGCGCGATTTTCAATGTTTCAAAAAAAGTGTTTCTTGTTGTCGGTGTCGCAGGAACATTGATTTTGCTTGCTTTTGCTTATCCGTATGCTCGGTTTGTTGCAAATATCAAGAGCCTTAAAGCGATACTGTGTGTTGCTCCCTCAATATTTCTTTGCTGTTATATGTCAGCCTACCGAGGGTATTATGAGGGCCTGAGAAATATGATTCCTACAGCAATATCTCAGGTTATTGAGGCTCTGGGTAAACTCATTATAGGGCTTGCTTTCATAAAATATATAATGAATATCGGGCAGTCTCAATTTGATAAAGGTATGGCCGCAAGCGGTGACATCAGCGCTGAGGTATTCGGAGTTACCGTTACAAATGCTGCCGAAGCAAACGGCGTTATAGTTCCGTGGGCTGCTGCCGGTGCGGTTTTAGGCGTAACAATAGGGTCTCTTTTGTCGTTGTTATTCCTTATGCTTGTTCATAAGATAACCGGAGACGGTTTTAGCCGCGATATGATACTTGCTTCTCCTGCGCCGAATGCAGGTGGCGATATTGCTAAAGAAATGATAAAAATTGCCATTCCGATGGTTATCAGTTCTTTGATACTTAACGCAACCAATCTTATTGATGTCACAACTATTCAGGCGAGACTTTCTACGGCAGTTCAAAGCGATTTTTCTTCTGTAGTTGAAATGCATTCTGTTGCGATAAATAGGGCAGTTGAACTTGCAAGGCTTAATATTGCCGATAAAGCTGAAGTTGTTAAATATCTCTGGGGTGCTTACGGTACAGCTCTTGATTTCAAGAGCCTTGTTCCTACGATTACCATTCAACTCGGCGTCAGCGCTCTTCCTGCTCTTGCGGCTGCCTGGGCTGTCAAAAATAAAGATGATATGCGCTCAACTGTTGAAACTGTTCTTAAGGTTGGAATGCTTATTGCGTTGCCTGCCGGTATAGGTATTGCTTCTCTTTCTTCGCCTATACTTACATTGATTTACGGAAGAGGTAACAGTTCAGAGGCCATTCCGATTATCGCGCCTATACTTGCCGTTTACGGATTATTCACTCCGATAATTGCAATATCAATTCCTGTAACAAATATGCTGCAGGCAGTCGGAAGAGCTGATATTCCGATGAAGACCGTTGCTGTTGCCGCTGTTGTTAAAATAGTATTGAATTATATTCTTGTCGGAATACCCAAGATAAATATTTACGGTGCAGTTGCTGGTACTGTTATATTTTATATACTTATTGTCGGAATGAATATGATATTTTTACTGAGGATTTCAAAGGTTAAAGTTAACTGGAAAAATGTATTTCTTAAACCGCTTGTGTCTGCTGTTTTATGCGGAATTACAGCATTTGCAGCACACGGTGTAATAATTAAGCTTTTCCCCGGTGATACAACTCAATCCGTTTTGAATTCAGATACACTTGGTACCTTAGTAGGTATAGCACTTGCAGTGGTTGTGTATGCAATTACAATTTTACTTCTGAAAGGATTTACCCGAGAAGATATTTCGGGTCTTCCAAAGGGAGAAAAAATTGCAAATTTGCTTGAAAAATATAGACTTTTGGGTTAATATGTGTTAAAATAACACTGTTTGATGCCGGAGGCAACCAGTTTATGCTTGATTTTAAGTTCAAGGATTGCTATAATTGCAATGATCTTGTTGAAATTATGAGACTTCTCAGAGCTCCCGGCGGTTGTCCGTGGGATGCTGAGCAGACCCATGAAAGCATCAGAAAAAATCTGATAGAAGAAACATACGAAGTTATCGAAGCGATTAATAAACAGGATTCAGATCTTTTGTGTGAAGAGCTCGGAGACCTTTTAATGCAGGTCGTTTTTCATGCGCAGATGGAAAGTGAAGCAGGCAGATTTGATTTTGATAAAGTTGCTGACGGTGTTTGCAAAAAACTGATTGTCCGTCATCCGCATGTTTTCGGCGATGCTTCTGTCAACGGAGTTGATGATGTTCTTTCCAATTGGGAGGAAATCAAAAAGAAAACAAAAGGTCAAAAGACTGCCGGCGAAGCAGCTCAAAATGTTCCCAGAGAATTACCGGCTCTTATGAGAGCCGCAAAAATTCAGAAAAAAGCCGCAGATGTCGGTTTCGATTGGCCTGATATTTCAGGGGCTCTTGATAAGCTTGAGGAAGAAATTGCCGAGTTAAAAGAAGCGCTTAATAATAACGATAAATCTGAGATTAATGAAGAATTCGGTGATTTGCTTTTTTCTGCTGTCAATGTTTCGAGATTTCTGAAACTTGATGCAGAAGAGTCTTTGACTTCGGCATCTGATAAATTTCTCAACAGATTTATAAGGGTTGAGGAAATATCCGGAGAACGTGGTATAAATATGAATAACAGTTCCATTGATATCCTTGATAAAATATGGGACGAAGTTAAAGCCGAAAGTATTTAATCATTAAATATGATTGTTGTAATGTTTATGTATTTTTTTCATTACGGCAATTCATAAATATATTTCAAGAATGGAGAAAAACAATGAACAAGTCAGAACTCGTAAACGCCATTGCCAAAAAAGAAGGAATGGAAAAGAAGGCAGCCGAAAAAGCTGTTAATGCCGTTGTAGCTGCTGTTACTAACGCTCTTGCAAAGGGTGAAAAAGTTCAGCTTATCGGCTTCGGTACTTTTGAGGTTCATAAGCGTGCAGCTAAGACTGCCCGTAACCCCAGAACAGGCGAGGCTGTTAAAGTTCCCGCAACTAAGGTTCCTGTTTTCAAGGCTGGCGCAGCTCTCAAAGCTAAAGTTGCTAAGAAAAAATAATTTATTACTATAGAAGCAAGCTGCCGTTTATTCGGCAGCTTGTTTTCTTAAATCAATTGTAATTCTTCGGATAAGACAAACCGGTCTGCATAAGATATGCTGACCGGTTTTATAGTTTATCTGACGATTTTCTTAATGGCAAGTTTGATTACATAGCTTGCATTTGTTCTGAGTTCTCCGTATGTAATACCGTCTTTCATTCCGAGAGTTTTAAGCAATGTACCGTCCGGCTTGTGTTTTCCGACTCTTTTTCCGCCCGGCATCAGTACGTTTATACCGCTTCTTACTCTGTATGCTTGGTCTTTCATTTCCGGAAATTCCGGAGAAGATGAACTCTGCATCCACCAATCCGTCATAACCAATCCGTCGAATTCCCATTCATTTCTCAATATGTCGGTCACAAGTTCATAACTGTAATGACTCCAGACGCCGTTAACTTTGTTATATGAAGTCATTATACAATCCGGTTCAGCATTCTTAACACATATTTCAAATCCTTTTAAATATATTTCTCTGAGAGCCCTTTCGGATACCCTGGAATCGGAATGTGTTCTGGCAGTTTCCTGATTGTTACAGGCGAAGTGTTTCGGGCATGCTGAAACACCGTTTGACTGAATGCCTTTTACGATTGCGCTTGCAATGTATCCAGTAAGCAGCGGATCTTCAGACAGATATTCGAAGTTTCTGCCGCATAAGGGCGACCTGTGAATATTCATACCCGGCGCAAGCAGAATGTCTGATTTGAGTTTAAGCATTTCTTCTCCGATACAGGAATATAAATCACAAACGAGTTCCGGGTTCCAAGTACAAGCCAAAGCGGTCCCTATTGGTAATAATGTTGCGGTTGCTGCAATTCTGATTCCGGAAGGTCCGTCAGTTGTTACCAAAGCGGGTATACCTTTATCTCTTAACGATTGCAAAACTCCGCCTAAAACGCCGGCGTTTCCCGCCGGTCCGAGGCTGCTGTTCATTGTATAGTCACCGCGGCTGATTGCTTCGAGTTCCTCGTTGTTCAACTGTGAAACAAAGTCTTCGAGTTTTACTTCGCCTTTAATTATGTCAGTAAGCTTGAGGTTCTTTTTAACCGGGTGTGTATCTGATTCTTTCAGATTATTTATTATGTGATTTTTCAGATTCTTTTTATTTGTTGTAACTTTTCTGTGCGCAATTGTGCCGTCTTCGTGCTTTGTGATTATATCAAACCCGTTTTTCGGAGCGCAGCACTGTGAAAGGGTCTGAACTGTTCTGTTTTCATCAAGTATATATTCGCCGCATTTAATGGCGGACCTGACATCTGTGCCGATGTAAATATTATATTTTCCTTTTTCAAGAATATAAGAAAAACTCTGAATATCATCATAGGATGCCATATCGGCAATGTTAAAATCGAGATAAACTGTTTCTTTCTCTTGCGGTTTAATGTTGTTTGTCTTTTTGAAGGCGCATAATTCTCTTGACGGTTTTCCGAGTTTACCCTGAGGAGCTTCATAATATACCTGAACAGTTTCTTTACCGGCATATTTTCCGGTGTTTGTTACTGAAACATCTATTCTAATCGTTTCATCATCAATGTAGTAATTAATATCAGTCAGTGAAAAAGAGGCGTAGCTTAAACCGTAGCCGAAAGGATAAATAACACAGTCTTTTTTGAATGATTCAAAATATCGATAACCGACATAAATATCCTCTTCATAATTATTAAATGATTTATTTCCGAAATTACATGTACTGGGATAGTCGGAAAGCTTGTCAGCTATTGTATCTGTCAGCTTACCGCAAGGTGAGATTTTACCGCTCAGAACATCGGCTATTGCGTTCCCGCTCTCCATCCCGCCTTGCCATACATACAAAATTGATGATATCTTATCTGCATATGAAACGATTTCGCTCATATCCATAATACATCCGCAGTTCATAAGTAGAATAACTTTATCAAAATGAGCGGTAACTTTATCAAGTAAGGACTTTTCTTCATCGGTAAGATAATAGCTGCCCTTTTCAGCCAGGCATTCTCTGTCTTCACCTGATGACCTGCCTATAAGTACTATTGCTTTGTTTGATTTTAATGACGCAGAAATAATGTCTTTATCTTCGGGCACTATTTCTTCGTAGGACATAGGCCAATGGCCCCAGAATCCGTCATTTACAGGATGTTTTTTACATATATTTTTATATAATTCTTCGGTATCGGATTCAATTCTGATACCTGAATTTTTCAAAGCATCAATTATATTTGATTTATACGGAGCTATAACATCTCCGCCGGAACCGTATCCTACATAAAAATAATCGTTTTGAACTCTCCCGAAAACAGTAACTGTGTCATTTTTATTAAGCGGTAAAACTGAATTAATATTTTTAAGCATAACAATGCTTTCCGCTGCTGCGAGTCTGCAAAAAGCGGCGGCTTTTTCATTATTGTATTCATTTTTATCAGATTCACCTACGGATTTCTGGGCGGTAACAGATGAAAAGCGGTTAATAATTTTGCCTATGGAATTATAAACTTTTCTTTTGATTATATTCAATTAAATCACCCCACATTAAAATTATATCATAATGATTTTTATTTGTCATCGACTTATTTAAAAATGTGATTGACTTTAACGATAAGGTGAAGGATAATGAGTATAATAATATTAAGCAGGTATTGTTTATGAGTTATTGTGATTATGTAAATGTTTTTCACGGATGCGGTAAGATTGATTTGCCGAAACCGGAAGGCATAGCCGCAAAATGGTTTTTTATCAAAGCTCAGTGCGGCAACACCAGTCCGGCGGCCTGTATTCCTTTCGGAGGGATGAGCGTTGGTCCGTATTCCGGCGGATATCCTACGGGTTACGGCAATCACAAAGTGAATTGTCACTCTGATCCTCAGACTTTTGAAGGCGGAGATAAGCTATACGGATTTACTCATCTTCAGCAAAGCGGAACAGGTACGATAGGATACTACTATAATTACGCTCTTACGGTTCCGAAATACAACAATTCGGCTGAGAAAAGATTGCCTGTAAATGAAAAGGGCGAACCCGGATATTATTCATGTGTGCTTGATGATATTTTATGTGAGGTTACTGCCGATAACAGAGTTGCCTATCATAAATATTCATTTGGTTCGGATAACGGACTTGTATCCATAGATTTTTCCAATAACGGGCTAAACTTTGATAATAGTAATAAAGCCGCTGTCAATAACCTTGTCATTTCAGGTTATAATTCAGATACCGTGTGCGCCGAAGCTGTGATTGAGGGTATTAAATTTTATTTTTCGGCAAGGGGTAACGGTGAATATGAAATAAACGGAAATGCAGTAACATTCAAAAATTTCGGAAAGAAGGCTCTGATCAAATTATCTTTTTCAAATGTCAGTCCTGAGTCGTCATTACTTTTTTTAAATAATTCGACTGATTTTGAAAAAGCAAAAGAATCTGCTTATACCATCTGGAATAATGCGCTTTCAAGTGTTTCAATCGAAAGCGGAGACGACAGGATAAAAAGAATTTTCTATTCCAATCTTTATCACTCATTAATCAAACCTTCTGACAGATCCGGCGACGGTTTTATATACCGGAGTGATAAACCGTTTATGACGGATTTTGCCACGCTCTGGGATATGTATAAAACAGCAATGCCTCTGATATGTATGCTATACAAAGATGTTGCCGAAAAATCCGTTGAAACGTTGATGAGTCTATGCGAAAAACTCGGAAATATACCGAATTCAATAGGTTTCTCGGATGCGTTTTACGAGCATTCGGGTCAGGCAAGAAGCCTTGGCTGTTATGTAATGATGACGGCATACAGATTCGGAATTAAAATTGATATGAATAGAATGTTGAATGCTATCAGAAAGGATATTTTTGCCGATAATAAAAGGGATTTCACAATTGATCACAAATGTAAATCCCATACCTGGATGCTTGATATGTCTGATTGTTGCGGTCTGGCAGCCGAAATTGCAGCGGAAGCAGGAGAAACCGATATTTCCGCCGAATTGAAGCCGCTTAGCTCTCTGTGGAAAAATTGCTATGACAGGAGCACCGGTCTACTTGACGGTAATTCCGATTATTACGAGGGTACACTTTATAATTATTCCTTCCGTCAGATGAAGGAAATGGATGAAAGAATCGAAATTGCAGGCGGAAAAGAAAGATTTGTTAAGTTTCTTGATAAATTCTTCGGCTACGGTCAGCCTGATGTTATTCAGCCAAAAGATCCGAATAATCCGGAATATATTGACAGAACAATGAAAAGAGGCATATTTGAGGGCTTTAATAATGAATCGGATACCGAAGCGCCCTATTCCTACATATACGCAGGCAGACATGACCGTACCTGTGAAATACTCAGAGCAGGGATGAAATATATGTTCAGCGAGGGCAGGGGAGGTTTGCCGGGAAACAATGACAGCGGGGCTCTTTCTTCATACTATGTATTCTCTGCCTTGGGAATTTTTCCCGTTGCAGGACAGAATCTTTTCCTTATAGGGTCTCCTTTTATAGATAAAGCAAGTTTAACTTTTTTTAATGGGAATAAATTAAATATACTTGTTGAAGGGAATTCACCTGAGAATATCTACGTTGAAGAGGTCAGGTTTAATGACAGGATAATTGATAATTACAGGATTTCTGCTGATGAAATTATGAAAGGCGGAATCCTTGAATTTAAGATGTCAAGCGAATATAATAATTGAAGAAGGCGGTGCTTTACTGTGAAAAAAACAGATAGATTTTACGTTCTGACCGATACACATTATGTCTCAAAAAAGAATTTTACCGAGAATTCCGGATTCAGGTCAAGAGAAAGGGGAGACCAGATTGCTCTTACTGTCGGACCTGAAATATTGAGAAGTTTTTTTGATAAAATTATTGCTGATCCTTTAGCTGACGCAGTTCTGATTACCGGCGACCTTATCAATAACGGCGACATCAACAGTCATGAGGATTTCAGAGAAGAACTGAAAGTGTTAACCGATGCCGGTAAACGTGTTTTTGTTACAACAGCCACCCATGATTATTGCGGCATGGGCGAGGATGAGAATTTTTTTAAGTCGATAAAATATACAGAGAACGGTACCGTTCCCATTCCTCATATAAGAAAGAGCGAACTGCTTCCTTTTTATTATGATTTCGGCCCTAAGCAAAGCGACAGCGTTCATGAAGAAAGCGGGTCTTATTCACTTAAACTCTTTGACGGAGTAAGACTTATCGCCATAAATGACAACGGTAACGGCAGATCTCATTGCGGGCTATTCGAAGACGGAGTAAAATGGCTTGAAAATGAAATCGATAAGGCGAATCTTAACGGTGAAAAAGTATTGCTTGCAGTTCATCATCCGGTTATTCCTCCCTGGGATGTATACAGACATCTTGTGGATTTTGAAATGTACGGCGGATATAAAGAACTGATGAGAATGATGTGCGATAAGGGTGTAAAAGTGATATTCACAGGCCATACACACGTTCAGAGCATCAGAAAATATACTGATGATGCCGGCAACTGGTTTTATGATGTAGCTACAACCGCGGCAGTGTCTGCAAAAGGAAAAATGAGAAAAGTTGATATCAGCAGTGACAGAAAAACCTGCTCAATCTCAAGCGTTGGTATTGAAACTATAAAGGGTGTTGATACCGGAGGAAAATCAGCCGGTGAATATATTTACGGATTGAACTTTATCGGTTTACTTGACAACAGTTTGCCTTTACTGAATAAAGATTTTAATGCTTTTATTGAAGGCGTTGACGGGTTACTGCCGGTTGATAAGCTCAAAGCTCATCCGCATTTGTCAAAATTTGCTCTTAACAGATTGCAAAAGCTGAAGTTATCAACCATCGCAAAGCTTTCAAAGAAATATACGGGAATGAGCCATAAAGATATTAAAAATCTCGGTGACAAAAAAGTGCTGCCGGATTTAATAGAGGTTGTTGCCGATGTTTTCGGAGGAAACGCCCCATTTACGCCCGATACTCCGACTTATAAGGTTTTTACCGGTTTTACTAGAAAAATAGATAAATTAAACAGCCGCTTACATATTAAAGCGCTCAATAAGATTATTCCCGACGGCCAGACTTTGACTGACGTTGCTGAGCCGATGCTTTATAATAACAGAACAGGCGATGATGATAATCTCATTTTTGAACTTTGATAAAATAATTAATAATACTTTTATAAATGAAAAAGGCACTGCAAAAGCAGTGTCTTTTTCGTGGTGCGGATAACAGGACTTGAACCTGCACAGGCTTGCGCCCATTAGAACCTGAATCTAACGCGTCTGCCAATTCCGCCATATCCGCATATTTTAGTTAAAAAAGGGAATCGAAAGATTCCCTTTTTATGGTGCGAGAGACGGGACTTGAACCCGTACGTCAAAAACACACGCCCCTCAAACGTGCGCGTCTGCCTATTCCGCCACTCTCGCATATATTCTCTTCGAACAAACAGAATTATAACAAAACAGAATTTAATTGTCAAGATTTTTTTATATTTTAATTTTAAAAAGATAGTTCGCGAATTTAAAGCGATGCAGTTTGATAAAGCTGTATAGACTTCTGTATAATTGTTTCGGATTTCTTTTTCCTGAATAAACAGCAGTGGCTGCCAATAATCTGACAGCCACATTGATTATATTTGTTTTTGCGTCTTTTTTACACTTTTCTTTTTTTCATAATAATTCTGCTGAATAAGAACCGGTATATATGTCGCCGCAGGAAGAATAAATCCCAGATATTTGAATAATGATACGATGACAGCCCGGATTAAAAACTGCCGTGAATTAAGAATGTCATTTTCATTTATTGTAAATGATAATGATAGATTTCTTTATTCTGTTTATCAGGTCAGAATTGTCCAGTCTTTCAGATTTCCTTCAATTGCATTGATACTTAACGAACCGTTTTTCATTTCTGCTGTGCCCAGGAAACCCGGAAAACAAAGAGGAAGCCGAAAGGACTGAGAGATTGGATCGAATCTGATAGTTTTTCTTGCATTGTCGATTTGAAGCC
>JAILMJ010000002.1 GCA_024692685.1 Clostridia bacterium | reverse complement strand
CTGAACCCGTCATCAAAGAGGACTGGGGAGTGCAGGATTAATTGCAAAAGCCAATAGGAAGTGACGGAAAAGTTGCATCTTTTCTCTCCATTTTCCGAAGCGTGATTTTTTCCGGGTCTCAAATGCGCTGATATATAAGGGCGCAGGGGCATCGTGGCAAAGCACCGGTTTTCTCGCATTCGTGCAAAAAAACCGCAAAAAACGGCTGCTTTTTGCAATAATCAGGTTCCGGGTCAAAAAAAGAAAAAGCCCCGAAACGCTTACGTATCAAGGCTTTTTGGCGGAGAGTTAGGGATTCGAACCCTAGGTACATTTCTGTACACAGCATTTCGAGTGCTGCACCTTCGACCACTCGGACAACTCTCCGAGGCGAAGATATTTTATCAAAAGAGCAGTTAATTGTCAAGAACAAGTTGAATCGGATTCCCTCATTTTAACCAGATCACGGTAACTTATCATTTTCACTCCGTTTGATTTGAGCGTGTCCCATGTTACGGGGTCACTGAGAAGCATATATTCCCACACTCTGTGCTGCCAGGAGCCCGTTATGGTCTTCAACTCATCGTTTTCAACCGAAGGATGAACAAAGGTTTCCGTTACTCCGTCGGGGATATCCGACCAGATTTTAAGAATGATTTCTCTGTATTTCTCATACTCCGAGCAATTTCTCAGAGCAGGGGCACCCCAATCCGGGAAAAGCAGATAATCGGGAGTTACGACCTTATACTTCCTCGCCCAGTGTGATGAGAGGGCAGCCGCCGCTTTAAGGAGAAACATTGGCACTCCGGCAGGAGCAACGCGTTTATCCGCCTTGATGAACATTCTGTATGCATAGCCGTAGGTGCTGCAGATTTTATATGCAAGTTTCAGCAGGCCGAATCTCCCGGTTTTATTACCGTAAAGCGATCCCATATGATTATCAATATGCGAAATCTTCATCCCCATTGAAAGAGCCAGATTAATCTGTGCCCTGACTTCACGCTCTATATCGAAATACTCCGCATTTTTCTCGGCAAGGTCCGCCTCATGCCACATATAGCCCTCTTCATCAAGAAGCGACGGAGAGTCGCTGAGCGGCTTCCAACGGTATTCCTTCCACTCGGAGGTAAGGGTAGTATGAATACCTATAGCATACTCCGGATTTGCCTTTGAAAACTCAACGGCTTCCTCAGCCGCAGGGCAGGGCATCATAATCGTCGAAGAAAGAAGTTTTCCGCTTTTAAAAAGGTCAAATACGGCCTCGTTTGCCGCCTTGCACATACCGAAATCATCGGCGTTGACTATCAGGTATTTTGCCATTATATCGTCTCCGTTTATCCGAATTCGTTTTAATTGATTATTTTTTGAATACGGTGTTTGTCTTATAAAGTATACCGTCAATTTGTTCCGGGTACTGTGCGGTAACGGGAAGAAGCGAGTTTTTGGTGTGCATTTGCAATATTTCTCTTCCCCATCCCACAACTTTGGAGATATATTCGCTTGTCAGCATAGGGACGCGGTGCCCCCAATATACTTTATTCTCACGGCTTGCTTCAAGAAGCCACTCGGCAGACGGGAGCCATTCCTCAACACTTGTCCTGCCGGGAAGGTGAAGCCACAGCGCATCGCACACATTGTCGCCGCTGAAGATAACTCTGTCTTTTTTGTCAACGAGAGCTATACTTCCCTTTGTGTGGCCGGGAGTATGAACAGCGATTATTTCCTTGTTTCCAAGGTCAAAAGCGTGACCGCCGTCAATGGGAATCCACTTGGTCTTGTATTCATCTTTTTTTACATTCTTTGCGCCGAAACCGTTTCTCTTTACCGCTTCATTCCCTGCCGTAAAAATCCTGCGAGCAGGAAAGCTCTTCTGAATTCTATTTATTAAGGCGGTATCAGCCCGGTGAATATACATCTCCTTAAACTGCCCGGCGCCGCCGATATGGTCAACATGACCGTGGGTGGCAACAAGGACAACAGGCAGGTTTGTAACGTTTTCAACAGCTGACCGAATATCGCAGAAACCGGTGCCGCAATCAATAAGAAGAGCGCAGTCACTGCCGGTTACCAGGTAACAGTTTGTGCCGTCAAATTCATTTATAAGATATACATCCTTCATAAGCTCCGTCACCGGAGGAACAGAATTCATATTGCACCTCTCAATCCGGCATTTGTTCGTTCAGTTCATCCAGAAGGTGGATGGTTTTAAAGGTTTTATCACAGGTCCTGCATTGCCAGTCACAATTATCTTTTTTGGCTCCTTTGTGCAGCGGCTCCAGCTCATTTCCGCATAAAGGACAGGGGCATTTTTCTTCGCTCCACAGTCTTTTCAGGAAACGAAGAACCTCGGAGCGTGAATTCATTTTTAATTCTGCCAATCTTACTCTTTCCATTTTAATTCAACGTCCATTTTATTTAGAATTGAAGCGTTTTTAACGCCTTTGTATTTTGCACGGTAAACAGTGTCCCGCCCTGAAGAACGGCAGTGGCAGGATAGTAAATATTTGAGTCATCGCAGGCGGCAAGGGAAACCCGTCATCACAAATATCCCCGTTTTCATCGGTACAGATTGAAGTTCAGAACCGATACAAAAAGAAACTTTCGGTTATTCTCGATACAATTCCCCGATTGACAGTATTCATTATACAATCTTTCAGGAAACACAAATCATCCTTTATAATTTTATTGCTTAACTGCCATTAAATCAAGAGCATTAAAAAATAAATTTTCAGTGCGTAACAATAAGTCATAAACGAAAACAAAAAGCGACAGGCTCAGAAACCTTGTCGCGTAGAAGAAATAAACTTAAAAGGGGCTGATATCAGCCCCTTTTTGTTATCAGTTATTCTTATCCTTATCATTGATAATGTCATTTATCATCAGATAAAATTCGTCATCATCATAACTTCCGTCAGGAGACTTGGAAGCGTTTGCAGGTGCAGCCGACTGTGAAGGAGTTGAGAATGAAGAAACATTATCCGCAGGAGCATCAAACTTGGGGATGCTCGGAGTTGAGGAGGAAGCCGGAACTGCGGGAGCCGAAGCCTTGGAAGTGTCAGCTTTTTCTTCTTTCTTTTGCTCGGGCTTTGAAGCAGTGAAGAAGGGCTTGGGAGCCTCGTCTGCTTTGGGAGCATTAACTGCCGAATCGAAGCCTGTTGCTATAACGGTAATCACGAGTTCGTCATCAAGCGAGGGATCAAATGCGATACCCCAGGTGATGTTTGCGTCTTCATGAGCGTTGTTTGTAATAAGCTCAGCGGCCTTTTCAATATCTTCAATGTCGATATCCTCAGAAGCTGTGAAGGAAATGATAACGCCCTTTGCACCGGCAATGGATGTCTCGAGGAGAGGACTGGTGATTGCGGCAGTGGCGGCTGCCTCAGCTTTATCCTTGCCCTTTGCTCTGCCGACGCCCATATGGGCATAACCGGCGTCTTTCATTACACTGGTAACATCGGCAAAATCGAGGTTGATGAAGCCGGGAACAGTGATAAGCTCTGAAATGCTCTTGACGCCCTGAAGAAGGACTTCATCAGCCATAGCAAAAGCTTCTTTGAAATGGGTAGTCTTATTCTCGCCGACAAGCAGTTTCTGATTGGGAATAACAACGAGGCTGTCAACGTTTTTGGAAAGCTCATTGATACCGGCAACGGCTTCCTTCATCTTTCTCTTACCTTCAAAATTGAAGGGCTTTGTAACAACACCGATGGTAAGGCAGCCGAGATCTCTGGCTATACCGGCAATGATGGGAGCTGCGCCGGTGCCCGTGCCTCCGCCCATACCTGTGGTTACAAATACCATATCAGTACCCTTGATGGCCTCGGAAATAGCATCGGCACTTTCTTCAGCTGCTCTTGCGCCGACCTCAGGCTTACCGCCTGCACCCTGGCCGTGGGTGGATTTTTCACCTATCTGAATTTTATGTGTCGCTTTGGACTGAACAAGAACCTGTTTATCTGTATTAACGGCAATAAACTCTGCGCCCTGAATGCCGCAATCTATCATTCTGTTTACTGCATTTCCGCCACCGCCGCCGACACCTATTACCTTTATCTGTACGGCACTTTCAAAGTCATTGTCAATTTCAAACGCCATTTTTACTTCCTCCAAAGTTTAATGAATATTACCCTTGTTATAATATCATAGTCGCAATCAATTTACAAGATTTTTTTCATATTGTCAAGTGTTTAGTCTATTTTTTCGGAAAATAAGGCAATTATATGGCTCTGAAATCGTGTTTATCCTGCCTATTGCTCTTCATCTTCGCTGTTACTGTTTTCTCCGGAATAATCCTCTTCCGAGACGTTTTCATCCGTTTCTTCCGTATTATCCCCGCTTACTGAAGTTTCATCTTCTTCGCTTGCTTCTGTTTCGTCTTCACCTTCTGCGGTTTCAACTTCTTCGTCCTCGTTTTCAGTTTCCTCTTCCGGTAAACTGCCCTCAAGGAAAAGGATAAGCTCGGTCATGTCCTTATAGTCCTTCGGAGCGAAGACCGCCTTTCCGGCAACCCGGACATCCAGTTCACCGAACTGAGTGCTTGAAAGTTTGTTTTCTTCATTTATCGCTTTCTGGGCAAGAGTGAGTTTATTTGAAAAATCGTCAAGACTGCCCGTCCTTATCACAAGCCTGTTATCGTAAATCAGATAAATATTGTCTTCATCTTCAAGGCCAATAAGATTAATCTTTGATGAGAACTCGTCCTCAAGTTCTTTTATCTCCGAAAGAGCCTTGCGATACAGGTCCTCGGTCCCCTGAGTGATAAATTCTATTTTTTTGCCGGGCTCATATTTGATACCTCCGGCTGCGGTTGCAACATTCACCGTTCCTTCGGCGGGTTCAGCAACAACTTCAAGCGCTTTCAGATCTTTATCCGCCAGCACAAAAAGACTGTCGGCCGCTTTGACAGAGAAGGCCGGCACTGCCTTCGTCACTGTTATAACAACTTTCGCGGGGAATTTTTTCCGGAACTCAATCTTTCCTATATAGGGCAGAAGAAATTTCGCGCTGTCCCCCGCTTTACCGTAATCCGCAAAATAAATATTCGTACCTGATTTAAGGCCGGTTGCTTCAATAACTTGTTGTGAAGTATACGGAACCGAGCCGATAACCGAAAACGAACTTATGCGGAAAAGAAACCAAAAAGCCGTTACGAGAACGGCAACTACAATTATAAAAGCCCCTGCACCGAGTATAAGTTTTCTTCTGAAGGACTTTTTTCCGTGTCCCTTTTTATTTTCAACCGGTGCCTGACCGTTTGCGCTTTTTCCTTTTTCCATATTTTCTCCGTATTTAATGTTATGCTATCTCGCACAGAGTTTTATATATCCTTTGTGTTGAATCAAGCACAGCCATTTTCTTAGCGTTTTCGCCGATTCCGGCAAGTTTTAATTTGTCTGCAAGGAGGTTGTTAACGGTTTCCGTAAGTTTATCTGCCGTCAGGTCTTTTTCCTCAATTATCAGGGCTGCGTCATTGTTAACAAGAGCCATAGCGTTGTGATACTGGTGATTCTCGGCAACATAAGGCGAAGGGATAAGAATCGATGTTTTACCGAGCGCCTGCAACTCACTGAGGGTGCTTGCTCCGGACCTGCAAATAACTATATCGGCAGCGGGAAGACATTTGGGTATATCGATATATTCGCAGACGCGGACATTTCCGTCTTCACTGATTTCAACGCCGCAGTTCTTAAGCTTCTCTATCATATCCGTGCCATTTTTTCCTGTTGCGTGAAGAAAAATGCAATCATTATCTTTATACTTGTTGAGAATAAGGCCGGAAACAGCATCGTTTATTGGTTTTGCGCCGAGAGAGCCTCCCATTGAGAGAACGAGTGGCTTGCCGTTGAGATTGAGTTCTTTTACAGATTCTTCCCTGTCGGCTTTAAGAAGGTCACCGCGTATGGGTAAACCGGTAATAACAGGCGGATTTTTGGGCTTCATATACTTCTCGGCCCTGCCGTTTGTGAGCATAACTCTGTCAACTCTGCCTGCAAGCGCCTTGTTTGTAACTCCGGGAAAGGCATTCTGCTCGTGAATTGCGGTGGGTATTTTCATCTTGGCAGCCGCTCTCAGGACAGGACCGCTGACGTAACCGCCGAAACCGATTACGAGATCCGGATTAAACTCCCTGATTATTTTTTTGACCTTTGAAGAGGATTTGAGGAGTTTTATCACGGTCACTATATTATGCTTTATATCCTCCCATTTGAATGAGCGGTAAAATCCCTGAATTGAAATTGTTTTTAATTCGTAACCGGCGGCGGGAACGAGCCTGGACTCCATTTTTTCGGCAGTACCTACAAAAACTATTTCCGCATCCGGATTTTGCTCTTTTATGTATCCCGCAGTTCCGAGGGCAGGATTAATATGCCCGCCTGTGCCTCCTGCGGCTATAAGTATTCTCTTAGCTTTCAGTTTCTCACTCAACCCGTTCAACTCCCCGATTTTTTATTGTTTTTCTTTACCTTTTTTTCGCTGTCTTTTGATACGCCCAGAACAAGCCCCATGCTTATCATCGTAAATATCATTGATGAGCCGCCTTCACTGAAAAACGGAAGGCTGATACCCGTGTTGGGGAGTATCGACGTTGTGACGGCAATATTTATTATCACCTGAAGGGCTATCTGTGTGCTGATACCGAGAACGAGCAGCGCGCCGTAGTATGAATTCGATCTGAAGGCAATTCTGAAACCTCTGATAACCAGTGCGGCAAAAGCAGCAATCATAACCATACTTCCGATAAAGCCGAACTCCTCACCGATGACGGCAAAAATAAAGTCATTGGCTTTTTCGGAAAGATTGCTGACCTTCTGGCCGGACTTTCCGAATCCGACACCGAAGAGCCCGCCGGAACCTATGCCGTAAAGCGATTGTAAAACCTGGCGCGCATTATTCAGTTTTTCTTTTGCTGTTATTTCACCGTTGAAAAGAATCTTTTTCCAGATAACAACTCTGTCAATCTGATAATCCTTAAGTATGAATGAAAATATTTCCGGCTTCCAGACCGCAAACAGTACACCTATGATAATTATACAGGTTGCAACAGCAAAAAATCTTTTGTTCAATCCTCCGTACCACATCATCGCATAGCCAATGCAGAAAAAAAGAATGGCGCCGGAAAGATGCTTTTCCGCCAGAATCAGGGCAGCATAAACCAGTGTTATCATAAAGAAAGAAAAAAATGTTTTTTCCTCAGTGCGCCTGTCTTTATACTTTTCGATAAGATAGGCAAAGAACATTATGAGCGCAACTTTTCCGAATTCGGATGGCTGAAACAGTTTGCCGAAAAACCATCTGTTTGTTCCGTTTATTTCGGGGGCTGCAAAAACAATAAACAGAAAAGCGGTTGCAATGCCCATAATCGTACAGGAAATCAGTTTGTAAGCCTTAATCCTGAACTGGGAGACAAGTAGCATAAGCACAAGACCGCCCACAGCATATATCACCTGTTTGAACGACCTGTAACTTGCGGAATAATGAACGGCAAGACCGCTGACCGTCAGCACAATGATATAACAAAGGTAATTAACATCAACCATTCCGGGGGAAAACACCTCACGCGGTGAAGTTATGAACTTCCCGATTAATGTCAGGGCACCTTTTAAAATCAGTTGCAGTTCCGGAACAATATAGAGGGACCACAATTCCTTCAGAGACCCGGCTCTTGCGGCTGGTGCGACAAACAGTTCCTCTGCCGTCTTTTTATTCCCTTCGGGCAATTCACTTCCCCCTTTCTGTATTATTTATGTAATGAATTAATTAAACCGTCTATAACATCTTCGAGTTTCATGCCTCTGCTCGCTTTAAACAGCACCGCATCCCCTTCTCTCACAGTATGAGCAAGGTCAGCCGTAAGCGTGGATTTGTCGTCAAAAATTCTCACATCCCCGACTCCGCACTCTTTTGCAACACGGGCTGTAATCTCCGACTGCCCGCCGTAAGTGAAAAGGATATCCACATCGTTTTCAAAAGCATATCTCCCGACAAGACTGTGAGCTTTTTCGCTGTAATCGCCGAGTTCAAGCATATCGCCGACGACAGCTATCCTTCTCTGTGCGGCCATATTTCCGAGCACGGTCATTGCCGCTTTCTGAGAGTCCGGGCTTGCGTTGTAGCAATCTTCGATAAGGGTTATTCCGTCAATCCTCTCAATCTTTTGCCTCAGGCCCGTGGTTTTATAGTTTTCAAGGGCTTTCATTGCTTTTGATGCCGGTATATGTACCGCTTCGCCCACAGCTATTGCGGACAAAGCATTATAAACGTTGTGGCGGCCCGTAAAGGGAAGGCGCCCTTGTACCGGGCCGCCGACACAACTGCAGGTGAAAACAGTTGTGTCATCTTTGGAGGTAATATCAAGCGCTTTGTAAGCGCAGCTGTTATTCAAACCGAAGGTGATTATTTCATAATCCGGCGCAGTTATGCCGGAAAGCATATCATCATCACCGTTTAAAATCAAGGGAGTACCCGGCGTCATACCGTCCGTAATCTCGAGTTTGGCCTTGAGTATTCCTTCCCTTGAACCGAGTTTTTCTATATGTGAAACCCCGATATTCGAAATAACGCCTATACAGGGTTTAACCGCTTTTGTCATTCTTGATATTTCACCGAAGCCGCTCATTCCCATTTCGATAACCGCCGCTTCATAAGATGAGTCAAGGCGGAAAAGTGTGAGCGGAACTCCGATTTCATTGTTGAGATTGCCTTCATTTTTTAGGGTTTTGTATTCGGAGCTGAGGACTGAATATATCATTTCTTTTGTTGTGGTTTTGCCCACTGAACCCGTGACTCCGACTACGGGAATATTGAAAAGACTTCTGTAATATCCTGCGAGGTCGAGCAGAGCTTTTCTCGTGCTTCCGACCGTAATCTGTTTATCACCGAGGCCGCAGTCTCTTTCAACCAGAACTGCAGCGGCGCCGTCTTCGATTGCGTTCCGGGCGTAATCGTGACCGTCAAACCTTTCACCCGGAATGGCTATAAACAGGCAGCCAGGAATTATTTTTCTCGAATCCGTGCATATGTTATCAAAACTGCCGTTGAGAACCGTCGTCGATCCGACAGCCTTTGCAGCGTCCTTAAATGATATGGGTATCATCGGAATTCCTCATTTCAACAGCTCTGCGACTATCTCTCTTTCGTCGTAATGAATCTTGCCGCTTGCAAGAATCTGATATGTTTCGTGGCCTTTACCTGCAAGGACTATGACATCGCCTTCCTCCGCAACGGAAAGAGCTTTTTTGATTGCCTTTGTTCTGTCACATTCAACAATAATCTTGGCATGGGAATGTTTACCGACTCCGGTAAGAATTTCATTTATTATCTCTTCCGGATCTTCCGTCCTGGGATTATCTGAGGTTATTATCGCCATATCGGCAAGTTCGGAGCCTATTTTGCCCATAATCGGGCGCTTGGTTTTGTCTCTGTCTCCTCCGCATCCGAATACCGCTATTACCCTGCCACGGGCAACTTCCTTAACTGAAGAAAGAACATTTTGAAGACCATCGGGTGTATGGGCATAGTCTATTATTACTGTATAGGGCTTCCCGGTGGGGACTACTTCCATTCGGCCCGGTACTCCCGGAAACTCCGAAACCGCTTCAAGAGTGTCCTTGAAATTCATTCCGAGTTCAAGAAGACAAACCACCGCGCCCATTGAATTATAAACATTGAATCTGCCGGGCACTTTAAATGAAACCCTGCCAATATCGTCATTGCTGACTATTTCATATTTTACGCCCGAGGCATCAAAACGGATGTTTTTCGCCGAATAATTGCAATCATCCCTGTCGAGTGAATATGTCACCTTTCGGCAGGCTGTATTTTCCATCATATATTCACCGGCTTCGTCATCTATGTTATAGACGCCCAGGTCGGTGTTCTCAAAAAGCAAATGCTTTGCTTTTTTATATTTTTCAATCGTTTCATGATAGTCAAGATGGTCAACCGTAAGGTTTGTAAAAACGGCTGCGGTGAAATGAATACCGTCAACCCTGTGCTGATCAAGCGCCTGGGACGAGGTCTCCATAACGCAGTATTCACAGGAGTCTGCGCACATCATTGCAAGCAAGCCGAAAAGAGTGAACGGATCCGGAGTCGTCAAGGAGGCAGGAAACTCCCTGTCTCCCACAACTACTTTAACCGTACCTATCATTCCCGTTTTGTGGCCGAGTTTTTCGAGCGCAGATCTCAGAATAAAAGCTGTCGTGGTTTTGCCGTTTGTGCCGGTTATTCCGATTATTTTCAGGTTCTTCTCCGGGTGTGAGAAATATGCGGCGCTCATCAGAGCGTACGCTCTTCTGGAATCGGCAACAAGTATCTGGCCTTCAAGCCCGAGATCCCTCTCTGCAACAACTGCCGCGGCACCTTTTCCGAGCACTTCCGCCGCCTTGGTATGACCGTCAAAATGTTTGCCGTTTATGCATACAAATATGAATCCCGGTTTTACCCTGTCGGAATTATCGGTTATACCTGTGACTTCGCATTCTGTAAATGCACCTTTATATTCAATTTCGGAAAGAATGGCAGACAGTTTCATTTTATCCTCCGGGGAGATTGGGCGGCTTTTAACTTATCCGTCCGAAATATTTTCGTATGATTTGAAATATACAGTTACTATAGTACCGTATTCAACCTGAGTCCCGGCCGCTATACTCTGATCGTAGGAAACGACACCGCTTCCCGAGTTGCCGGAGGTCCTCACGTTAATGCCTTCCGATGCGGCGTACTTCTTCACACCGCTGACGCCGAGGCCGGAAAGATCGGGCACCGTGACCTTAACTCTTTCTTCCTCTTCGTCTGTCGTATAGAGCGCTATGACACCGCCCTTGGGTATCGTCTGACCGCCTGCGGGACTTTGACTGATTACCTTGCTTCCTCCGCCGATTATTCTTACCTCAAAACCGGCTTCTTCAAGTTCATCGCCCGCTTCGTAGGCATCTCTGCCTATGACGCCCGGAGTATTGGTATCAAGTTTCTCTATTTCTTCATCTGTATACTGTCTTTCAACGCCGAGACGTTCAAGAGTATTTTCAACAACCTTTGCAGCAACAGGAGCGCAAACGGTGCTTCCGTTTATTTCGCCCTGCGGCTCATCAACAATAATAAGTACCGCTATCTGCGGGTCGTCTGCAGGAGCAAAGCATCCGAAGGAAGCAATATAAGTTCCTTTTAACTGATATTTCTGGGTTGTACCCGTTTTTCCCGCCACTCTGTATCCGGCAACATAGCCGTTTTTACCGGTGCCGCTCTTGACAACATCCTCCATCATGGATGCAACCGTAGCGGCGGTTTCTTCAGAAATAACCTGCCGTTTGACAGTCGGCTTTGTCTTGCTGACAACATTTCCGTTATCGTCAAGCTGCTCGGCAACTATGTAGGGCTGCATAAGTTTTCCGCCGTTTGCTATGGATGAAATTGCGGTAATAAGCTGAATGGGGGTTATGCTGAAAGTCTGACCGAAAGATTCACTGGCGAGAGAAACTCTGGTCAGTTCATCACGTTTATAGTAAATAGAGTTGGACTCTTCTATACTTTCAATTCCCGTCTTCTCGGTAAAGCCGAAAGCCTCAAAGTACTTGAAGAATTTTTCCGCTCCGAGCGTCAGACCGAGTTTTATGAAAAACGGGTTGCAGGAATTCATCAGGCCGTGTCTGAGGTCCTGGGTACCGTGGCCGGAAACGTGGCAATTGAATATTCTGTCCTCAACACTTACGGAGCCTACGCAGGTGTATGTGTAATCCGCCGGGAGTATATTTTCCTCAAGCGCGGCGGCTGTAAGAAAAATTTTGAATACCGAACCCGGATGATAGGTTTCGGATACACAGTAGTTATTCCACTGCTCCAGCTTATAAAAATAAGCAAGTTTCTTTCTGAACAGCTTCATTCTGCTTTCGTAGTCTTCCACGGAGGTTATCTCATTCATCTGTTCCTCGCCGTTCTCGACTTTGCCCAGGTAGTAATCAAGCTCATCGTAGTCTTCGTTTGAGACCGCCCTGTCAAGAGCTACGGAGTAATAACCGTTGAGTTTGTCGGGATCGGAAAGGTCGTAGTTGCCCTTGTAACCGATTGCATCCATGGCAAGTATTGCGCCGGTATTGACATCCATCACAATACCGTATGCACCTAGGCCTCCGCTTCTTTCATAAACCTCTTTCAGATTCTTATCCAGGTCAAGCTGAACTGCTTCACTGATAGTGAGCTTGAGGTTTACGCCGTTTTTAACCTCGTCGATATCGGAACTGTCGGCTCTGACATTGCTGCCGTAAGACACCTTTCTGCCGTCGGTTCCCGAAAGAAGTGTATTGTAATATCTTTCTATACCGCTTGCGCCGTCACCGTCGGCATTTATAAAACCGACAGCTCCGGAACAGAAATCACCCATCGGGTAATAGCGCTTGCTGTCCTTATCAAGGCCCATAACATTACTGTAATAGTATGTTTTGCCGGTCTCCGGATCTTTATAAAATCTGTGTATGAGGCAATTCGGATTGGGATTGGGTACCGATTTTCCATCGGAATCCGTGATGTATTCACCGGATTCTCCGCAGTCAATCAGACGCTTTTCCGACAATTCCATCTGGGATTTGACAACTTTTTTATGAGCAATAACAAGTTCATCGTCGGCAACGCTCTTATTTATGCGGGTCTGTTCAATGAGCTCATCGTAATCGAGGCCAAGAGTATCGGCAACATGTTTGCAAACATCCGACCTGAAGTTTTCACTTTCAAAATTTTCGGGTATGAGATACAGCTGCCAGGTTTGCGCACTTTGGGCTATAATCGAGCCTTCAGCATCATATATACTTCCCCTTCTTGCAGGTATCATCTCGACATCCCACTGGGCTGAGTTTGCGCTTCTTTTGTATTTGTCGGCATTCAGAATCTGAATATCGGCAAGCCTGACAATAACAGTGAGAATAGCTATGACAAGTAAAACGGCCACAAATCTTGCATTCGCCTTCATATCGGATTTTGAAAGACTCCGGCCACTCATTGTCACGCATTCCTCCAATTCTGAAAAATCAGTTTTACCGGCTTTTATGCCGTATATCCGAAACAGCGTCGTGTATTGTCAGCGCTGTAATAAAGTCAAAAAAGCTGCCCCTGTAAAAACGAGACAGCCCGGCGCAGTTACCTCTGCGCATCTGCATTGAGAGCTTTGCCACCGGCTATTACTACCTTGTCGCCATCCCTGTCATCAAAGTAGTGTATCTGGTAACGCTCAGCTTTTTGCATGCCCAACACATTTGTTGCATAATCCTGAACTTTCTCCGAGGAAATCACGCAGCTGAGAGCTGCCGTGAGCCTGACATTCTCGGCCTTCGCCTGATCTATTTCCTCAGTAAGATTTGCAATTGTGCGGTTATTTTTAACAATCTTCTTATCAAGATAAATCTTGGAAGACAGCATGCCCAAAATCAATACCCCTAACGCAAACACTATCGCAACGGTTTTTAATGAAACTTTGCGCTCGGGTGCGGGTCTGGCAGAAGGACGGGCATTCGGCCTGCCGGCTCTCTTTCTATCCGGTAACTCATAGCCGCCGATTTTCGGAGCCGCGGTTGATGTGCTCGGTGCCGGAACAAAGCTGGGAATAAAATCAAAGTCATCCATTATTGTCCCGACTCTCCTTCTTCAAAAATTAGTTATTACAGATAAGCTTTTCGGCTGTTCTGAGTTTAGCCGATCTGCTTCTGGGATTTTTGCTCAGTTCATCTTCATCCGGAGTAACCGGCTTGAAGAGTTTTGCTTTAGGTTTATTGCCGCATACACAAACGGGAAAGCTTTTCGGACACGTACAGCCCTTCGTAAGCGGGGTGAGCGCCTGCTTAACCGCCCTGTCTTCCAGAGAATGAAAAGAAATAATACAAAGTCTTCCGCCGGGTTTGAGGCAATCAAACATATCATTAACGGCTTCCGTCAGGCCGCTGAGTTCGGAATTGACATATATTCTCAGAGCCTGAAACGTTTTTCTTGCGGGGTGGCCGTCACGTCTTGCCGCCGCGGGATATGCCCCGGAAACTATATCGGCAAGCTGAAGGGTTGTGGTTATCGGTCCGTTTTTTCTTGCTTCCGTTATCGCTCCTGCGATACGGCGGGCGAATTTTTCTTCTCCGTAATCAAAGAGAATCTTTGAAAGCTCATTCTCACCGAGACTGTTTACAACATCTGCCGCGCTTGTTCCCTCAAGGCTCATACGCATATCAAGAGGGGCGTCCTTTCTGTAACTGAAGCCGCGCGAGGCGTCATCAAGCTGGTGTGAGCTTACTCCCAAATCGGCAAGTATACCGTCTGCTAAGCCGATGCCCAAACTCTCTGTTATGGATTTTATATTAAAGAAATTATCGTGAACAATACTTATATTTTCCGATTTGCCGAAACGCCCGGTCAGGACTTCAATCGCCTGAGGGTCTCTGTCAACGGCTATCAGTCTGCCTGTGGTTAATCTTGCGGCTATTGCAGCGGAATGGCCCCCGCCGCCTGCCGTGCAGTCAATATATATCCCGTCGCTTTTTATGTTGAGCGCGTTTATCGTCTTGTCAAACAGCACCGGTATATGATTAAAAGCGATAGTATCCATATTGAAGCTCCGTCAGAATTGAACCCTGGAGAAATCGGGCTGCTCTCCTTCATCTGTTTCGGTCTGCTCATCAAATACCTGAAGGGCACTCCACTTTTCGGGATTCCATATTTCGATTTTCTTGGGCTGACAGGAAATGACCGCCTCATCGGTAAGCTGGGCAAACTCCATAAAATCGGGTTTAAGAGAAATTCTGCCGTCCTTGTCTATTATCGCCCTGTCTGTGCTGCCGGCTATCTTTCTCTGCGCCTTATCAAGCATTTCGCCCTCAAAAATGGTCTCCAGTCTTTCATAAAAAGCAAGATATTCCTCGGGAGTGTAGGCGATAATGCAGTTATTTGCCTTGCTCCTGCTTTGGATGTTCTTTAAAAGGTAAACCTGCTTTGCCTGGAATCTTTCACGGAAAGCGTTTGGAATTGTTATTCTGTTGCCCTGGTCAAATTTGCGGTTTTCGCAGCCGCCTATACAAGAAGTGATTACGCCTTCCGACATGCAGTTTACCTCCTTCCGAAGCAATTTTAAGCTAAACGGGTAAAATCCCCTTACATCCCCTTTCGCTCCCTTGTACGCTGATTATACATTCAATTACGGATAAAATCAAGTGTTTTTTTCATAAAATTTAAATTTTTTTTGAATTTTATGTTTATTTCATATTTTTAGCACTGAAAACCCGGTTTCAGGCGCCGCAAAAGAGCAAAACAGCAGAGGAACCTCAAGGACGGAGCCACCGAAAAAAACTGTTGATTATTCTTAAAACGTAATATATAATAGTAAAATGTAAAAATATGTGTAACGGGGAGGGATATTTTGGAAAAATACAGAAAGCCGAAAAAACTTCTGCTTTTCGTAGGATTGATTTCGCTTATTGTTTTCTTTGCAGCTACCCTCCTTCTTTTTTTGCTCAGATATGATTTCCTGTGGACCTGGTATGCCGATCTGAGAGAGATGCTGCTCAGAATTGAATACTACATCACCTCTCTTGATAAAACATCGTACTTCATTGCGGCTATTCTGGCACTTTATCTCATCAAAAGCATTTTTCCTATTTACCCTACGTCCACGGTCTGCTTCCTGACCGGTGTTGTCTTTCCGATATACATAGGTCTTCCGGTAAATTTGCTCGGCCTTGCAATTCAATTCACCGTCAAATATTTCTGGGGCAGGAGATTCGGAGCGGGATACGCGTGGAAACTCGTGAGCAAAAACGATGACCTGAGAACGCTGATACAGTCCGACGGAAAAGGCAACCCCATTCTGCTTGCCTTGCTGAGAATGGTTCCGTGGATGCCTGTCAACACGTTTTCATCAATTTACGGTTCTTTTGATTTCGGATACCCCAAATATCTCGGCATCTCTTTAGCCGCATTCCTTCCGAAACTGATTTCGTTCTGCCTTGTAGGCAACAATCTGTTTGACCCGCTTTCAGCCGGTTTCCTCATTCCGGTAATGGTAATATCGCTATTCACCGCAATATCGGGGCTGAGCGTAAACGGAGTATGGAATCTTATAGAGCAGTTGGTCAGAGAGTATGACAAAAGCAAAGCTGAAAAAGAGAAAGGATAAATCATTATGCCCGATAACAAAACACTGAGAGAAAATATCGCTGACGGTCTTTATGACGACAGTTTTGCAAGACTCTATAAAGAATCAGATGTAGAAAATCAGAAAAAAAGATACATCAGGATTTCAAACGAATTTGACGAAATATACGGAGAAGGACGCACGGTCAGTGTATTCAGCGCGCCCGGAAGAACCGAAGTCGGAGGAAACCACACCGACCACAATCACGGAAAGGTTCTTGCGGCAAGTGTTGACCTTGATGCGGTTGCCGTTGTTTCAAAAAACAGTGAAAACACAGTCAGAGTTAAATCTGAAAACTACGAAATGGACACTGCCGTTCTTGACGACCTTGCAATCAGGAATGAAGAAACGGGCCACTCCGCTTCACTTGTAAGAGGAATATGTGCCGCTTTCAAAGAGCGCGGATATAAAATCGGAGGTTTCGACGCTGCAACTGCGTCGGATGTCTTCTCCGGTTCCGGGCTTTCGTCATCCGCAGCTTTTGAGGTGCTTGTAGGCACAATCATGAATTATCTCTACAACGAAGGCAAAATCAGTCCCGTTGAAATAGCACAGATATCCCAATATGCTGAGAATGTTTATTTCGGTAAACCCTGCGGGCTTATGGACCAGATGGCCTGCTCGGTAGGCGGTTTTGTACAGATAGATTTCAACGACCCTGCCTCTCCCATCATTCACAAAGTGAATTTTGATTTTTCCTCCTGCGGCCATTCGCTCTGCATAATTGATTCCGGCGCAGATCACTCAGACCTTACCGATGATTACGCAGCTGTAAGAAGAGAAATGGAGCAGGTCGCCGAATCCTTCGGCAAAAAAGTCCTGCGCGACACCGACAGGGAAGAATTTGAAAATAACATCGCAAAAGTCCGCAGTCTGGTCAATGACAGAGCCGTTCTGCGCGCAAAACACTTCTTCAACGAAAACGAACGTGTGGACGCGCAGGTCAAAGCTTTGGAAAACGGCGATTTTAAAAAGTTCAAAGAGCTGATTATTGAGAGCGGTTTCTCATCATATATGTACAACCAGAATGTTTTCACCTGCAAGGCTCCCCTCTCGCAAGCGGTATCGGTTGCTCTTGCAATGTGCCATGACATCCTGAAGGGAAAAGGTGCGTGGAGAGTTCACGGAGGCGGCTTTGCCGGGACAATTCAGGCCTTTGTGCCAAACGATATGCTCAATGAGTTTACGGAAAAGATTACCGCCGTTTTCGGCAAAAATTCCTGCTATATACTCAATATCCGTCCGGTCGGCGGAACAATGGTAATAGGAGAATAAAATGAGTTACGAAGAAGTTGAAGTGCTGCTGCGAAAGCTTTGCGGAGCAGACGGCACCTCAGGCGCAGAAGGCAATGCGGCAACGCTTGCCTGCGAACTCCTGAATGAATATATGCCTGCACAGTTTGACGCTCTCGGAAACATAATCGGTTTCTCGGGAGAAGGCCGCTCAATCCTGCTGGATGCCCACATTGATCAAATCGGCCTGATAGTTACCGCTGTGGATGAAGACGGCTTTGTCAGAGTTGCGGCGGTCGGAGGCGCGGACAGAAGAGTTATGCCCGCTGCCCGTGTTACAATCCACGGCAAAGAAAAAATACCCGGTGTTGTAACCTCAACGCCTCCTCATCTTGCAGGCCCGGACGACGAAGGGAAAGTGCCGCCATTTGATAAAATTACAATAGATATCGGTATGACAAAAGAGCAGGCAGATCTCCTTGTTTCTCCCGGTGACAGAATTACGATGAACGGCTCCTTCATCCGCCTTGCCGGAAACAGAATCGCCTCCCCTTGTGTGGATGACCGTGCCGGAGTTGCGTCCGTACTCAGATGTCTGCAACTGCTGAAAGGCAAAAAAACCTGCAAGCTTGACGTAATGTTTTCAGCTCAGGAAGAAACCGGAGGCAGCGGAGCCGCGACCGGCGCTTTCAATGCTCAAAGCGATGAAGCTATCGCAATAGATGTAACCTTTGCCAAAGCTCCCGATACCGGAAGCGGAATATTCGCAAACCTCGGCGACGGCGCTCTTGTCGGCTACGGCCCGTCCCTGGATTATGCTATGTCAAAAAAACTCAGCAGTATTGCCCGGGAAAACGGAATTGCCTCATCTCCCGAAGCTATGGGAGGAAGAACGGGTACCAACGGTGATGATATCCAGACAGCCGGCAAAGGAATCAGAACGGCGCTGATTTCAATTCCAATCAGAAATATGCATACGGCAGTTGAGGTCGTTGACCTTGCTGACATTGAGGAAACTGCCCGTCTTCTTGCCGCCTATATTCTCGAAAGGAGTGCAAATGATGCTTGAAACAGTAAGAGAGCTTTGCAACCTCAACGGAATATCCGGGCGTGAAAACAGAATCAGGGATTACATTATTTCAAAAATCACAGGTTATTGTGAATACAAAACAGACCCGCTCGGTAATCTTCTTGTTTTTAAAAAAGGGAAGAAAACCGCTAATCACACCGTGCTTATAGACGCCCACATGGACGAGGTCGGTATGATTGTAACCGGAATTGACAGCGACGGCTGTATCAGATTCGCCAAGGTGGGCGGTGTTGACAGCAGAGTTATCATCGGAAGAAATGTTTACATCGGAGAGAACTGCGTTCCCGGTGTTCTCGGCATTAAGCCTATTCATCTCATCAAAAAAAGCGAGGAGGGAGATATTCCTTCCGACAAAGATCTCTACATAGATATCGGAGCAAAGAATAAAGAAGATGCGGAAAAATACGTCATGCCCGGCGATGAAATAAACTTTGAAAGTAATTTCTCGGTATTCGGAGAAGGCTTTCTTGCTTCAAAGGCTCTGGATGACAGAGCCGGATGCGCTGTTCTTATTGACATAATCAGGTCGGAAACCGAATATGACTGCCGTTTCAGTTTCAGCGTTCAGGAAGAAATAGGGACAAGAGGCGCAGCGACGGCGGCGTTTTCTTCAGAACCGGATTATGCAATAGTTGTTGAAACCACAACTGCCGCCGATATAAGCGGCATCAAGGGCGCGGACAGAGTTTGCATTTGCGGCGATGGCGGAGCGGTTTCCTTTATGGACCGCAGCACTGTATATAACCGTGATCTGTATCTAAAAGCGCTTGAAACAGCAAAAAGCAATGGGATAAAAGCACAGACCAAAACCAGGGTGGCTGGAGGCAACGACGCCGGTGCTATCCACAAAAGCCGCGGCGGAGTTAAAACAATTACCGTTTCCGTTCCCTGCAGATACCTCCACTCCCCTTGCTGTGTTTGCAAACTCGAGGATATTGAAAGCACAAGAGACCTGGTGAAAGCCCTTGCAACGGAGTTTGCGAAATGATAAAACTGATTGAGGAAGCCGCTGAACTCGGTTTTCTTCCGGACGACGCATATTGCTCAGTAATTACGGCTGTTTGCAAAACATACGGAACCGGATATGATTTCGCACGTTTTTACCGCGGAGATAACAACACCGCATTTTCTGTTCTTGACGGAAACGTTGTGCTGTGGGCAAATGAAAACGCAGACCTGGATGAAATAAAAGCCTTCCTCGGTTTTTCGGGTTATTCATCACTGAAATGTGACGAAAAGATAATGAAAGCCCTGGGAATGGAAGTCGACGACTCAGCTCCGTGCGTTGAATATACGGGCGATGCCGCACCTAAGCCGTGCAATTTTGTTTCTTCGTGCGACGCGAGAGAAATATATTCACTGCTTGTTTCCGGCGGCTTTGAGTTGGGAAATTTCGAATCCTTTTGCGAGGATGTCATTCTCCGGCTCAACAAAGGAACAGCGGATTTCGGCGGTATTTATGACGGAGGACTGAGAGCCTGTGCATTCAGACTGTTTAACGGGAGCAGAGGCTCACTTCTCGGAGCAGTCACCACAGACCCGGATTTCAGGGGACGCGGTCTGGCGTCGGAACTTGTGCCGTATATGGCAAACAACGGCAAACCGTGCCGGCTGTTTTGCAGAAACGAAGGCTTAATTGATTTTTACACTTCCTGCGGTTTTACTCCCTGCGGGCGGTGGGCTATCAACTATCACAGGGGGAATCAACAATGATTTATACCTTGGCTCTCATAGCGCTGACGGTCATATTCGCCGTTGCCTGTGTTGTTTTCAGAAGCAAGAACAAATCATTCTACGGAATGATTTGCAAATTTATGGCAAGCTTCGGCTTTATAGCCATTACCGTATACGGCAACTGGATGAACGGCGGAGCTAATCTGAAATACTTCAGTTTCATCACTATCGCCCTGATGTTCGGCTTTTGCGGCGACATATTCCTGGGTATCAAAGAGGTTGCCCCCTCATTCAGAAAAAAACTGATTATAATGGGAACCGCTTATTTCCTTGTCGGCCACATATTTTACCTGCTCGCTTTTCATTCCATAGGCGGAATAAACCTTTATACCTTTATTGCGGGGATAGCGGGCATCGGTGCTGCAGCAGCCATAATTAAAATTGCCAAAATGATGTTGAAGCCTGCATTTGCGGTTTTGCTCAGCATTTATTACGGTTTGCTGTTCTGGAAGATAGCAGCGGCAATCTCGCTTCTTATCGCAGAGGTTACAACGGCAAACATATTTATACTGGCCGGCTGTGTGCTGTTCCTTATCAGCGACACCTGCCTGGGCTTGTTGTACTTCACCCCCATAAAGAGAAAGAATCTCTTTGTTACCGTGGAATTATCCACCTACTATCCCGCACAGATTTTGCTTGCATTAAGCGTTATGCTTATGAAATAAACTGAGAAAGGACAATTTGATTATGCGCAAATTATTACCTGCTGTTGCCGTTCTGCTCATTGCCGCCTGCGTTTTCACAGCCTGCGGCAAAAAAAGTATCGAAAAGGCGGTTTCCGAAGATGAAACAATAGCCACGGCAGACGCCTCCCAACCCAAGACCATAATCGGAAAGGGTGAAAAGGAGTTTACCTGGGAATACACCAAAAATGACGGCACCCTTGCTTCTTTTACCATAGCAACCGATGCCAAAACAGTTGCCGAGGCGCTTTCAAACTACAGACTTGCGGATGTAACCGAGCAAGAAGTTACCTTTGCTCCGGACAAAAAGGGCGAAACTCAGCCATCCCAGGTCAAAACCGTTATCTCAATACTCGGTGTGGAACCGCCCGAGGGCAGAGACTGGAGATTCTTCATTGACGGTAAACTGTCAACGAATTCACCTGCGGAAACAGTAATCAATAACGGAAGCGTTTATTCTTTCGGCTGATAAACAATATTACGAAAAACCGTATATATGTAACACCGGCGGCACCCTCTGAATTCCGCCGGTGTTTATCTGTGCCTTTTTCGAATCGGCGCAATACACATAAATAAGGTTTGACAATTATGTTAAACAATGATAAAATTAAGTGGTGATTTAACGACTTACAAGGAAGTGCTCAAATGAAAGGTATTATCCTTGCCGGCGGTTCCGGCACGAGGCTTTACCCGTTAACACTTGTAACCAGTAAGCAGCTTCTTCCGGTTTATGACAAGCCGATGATTTATTATCCTCTGTCAACTCTTATGCTGGCGGGAATCAGGGATATTTTAATCATATCAACCCCTTCTGACACTCCGAAATTTGAGACTCTTCTGGGCGACGGTTCCCAGTTTGGCCTTCATTTGAGTTATGCCGTTCAGGAAAGCCCTGACGGTCTGGCTCAGGCCTTTCTTATAGGCGAGGATTTCATCGGAAATGACAGTGTTGCCATGGTGCTCGGGGACAATATCTTCTACGGCAGCGGCCTGGGTCACATTCTCCGTCAGGCAGCGAAAAAGGAAGGCAGAGCCACTATTTTCGGATATTATGTCGAAAATCCCCAATCTTTCGGCGTTGTTGAATTTGACGAAAACGGCATGCCTATTTCCATAGAAGAGAAACCTGCGGTTCCGAAATCAAATTATGCCGTTACCGGTCTGTACTTCTATGATAACCGCATAGTGGATTTCGCGAAATCACTCAAGCCCTCAAAGAGAGGAGAACTTGAGATAACCGATATAAACCAGCTGTATCTTGATGCGGGCGACCTGGACGTCAAGCTTTTGGGCAGAGGCTATGCCTGGCTTGACACGGGAACAGTCGACAATCTAATTGACGCCTCAAACTTCATCAGGACTATTGAGCGGCTTCAGGGCATTCAGATTTCCGCTCCCGAAGAAATTGCTTACAATATGAGATGGATAAGCAAGGACGCTCTCATTCATTCCGCCAACAAATACGGCAAGTCTTCCTATGGTCAGCACCTTATGGCTGTTGCTGAGGGAAAAATCCTTTACTCAACCGACAAGCCGGACGAACAACCTGTCTGGGGCACGGAGGACGGAGTATATCATGACGATTAAAAAAACGGAGATTGACGGCGTTTTCATTATTGAGCCCGATGTCTTCGGAGATAACCGAGGATGGTTCTATGAAAGCTATTCATCGGCCGCTTTTTCAAAGCTTGGGATAAACGATATCTTTGTTCAGGACAACCGCTCCTTTTCGGCCAAGAAAGGAACTCTCAGAGGTCTTCACTGCCAGAAAGAACCCAGTGCCCAGTCAAAGCTCGTTTCTTGCACACGCGGAACAATAGCGGATGTAGCCGTCGACATACGGAAAGGCTCCCCTACTTATATGAAAACTGTCAAAGTTGAGCTTTCCGGTGACAACAAAAAAATGCTCTATATACCGAAGGGCTGCCTTCATGGTTTTGTTGCTCTCAGTGATAATGTTGAGTTATCCTATAAGGTTGACGCTCTCTATTCACGTGAAGATGACAGAAGCATACGCTTTGATGACCCTGCTTTCGGTATAGACTGGGAAACGCAGTCCCCCGTTTTATCCGAAAAGGATAAAAATGCACCGCTGCTCAAAGACAGCGACGTCGAATTTATTTACCAAAAATAATTTTTTACATATCAGGAGGAACAGTCATGGCATGTTTTATAGTACCGGCTGCTGAAGCAATTGTTGTAACAGTTGCAGAAAAAGCACTTGAAAAGAAGAACTCATCTGCTCAGGTCAAACTTCCCGCGGGAGAAGAAAAAACAGAGCAGGTTTCAAAAACCGGCTTTGTATCAAAGCTTAAATGGCTCCGCAATCTGCTTTGGGGCGGTTGCATACTTCTCACCTTTGAACATCTCTGGCACGGTGAAATAGTCCCGTGGTTCCCGTTTCTTACCGCAGCAGGAGATCCCGTTGCGAAATCGGAGATGCTTCACGAAATGGCCACAGTCGGCGTAACAATGGCAATTGTTGTAACTGTTGCCTGGATTATTATGGTTGCTGTATCTACGGCAGTTGAAAAAAAGAACGCTGCTTCCAAACGTGCAAGGGAGAAATAATAATGACTTTACTTATTACTGTTATTGCGGCTGCTGTATGCACTGTAATCTGGTATAAGAATGCTCCGGACGATAAGTTTAAGGTCAGCACTCTTTGCTTTATGTTCTGGGGTGCGTCTCTTATGTGGTTTGTCGATGCCGTGTTTGAATATGCGGAGCTTAAAGCTGCGTATTTCACTCCCGCTCCGGAAGATATGCTCAACGATACATTCCTCGGGCTTTCCGTTATAGCACTTGCTCTGGTAATCTGGATTGCAATCCTGCTCATAAAGGATCCCAAAAAGGTGCTCAGGAAAGACAAATAACTGTTTTTAAGCGGTTCTGCGATGCAGCGGAACCGCTTTTTGAAAATGAAATGCGGTGTGACATATGAAAGATAAAACAAAAGAGTTACTGGGGAAAATCAAAACGGGAGAAATATCCGTCGATGAAGCGCTTTTAAAATTAAAAACAGCTCCCTATACTGATATTGATTTCGCGAAAATCGACTCCCACAGGGAACTCCGTCAGGGAGTCGCTGAAGTGATATACGGAGAATGCAAAACCGCCGGACAAATCATTCAGATAGCCGAGACAATGAAAGCAAACGGCCAGAATAACATCCTTGTCACAAGGCTTTCACCTGAAAAAGCAGCAGAAATAAAAGAAAAGACGGCCTTTACATATTTTGCCGAAGGGAAAATCGGAATGACAGGCACTTTCCCGGAAGCAGACGGGAACGGTAAGATTCTTATCCTTACCGGAGGAACGGGCGACCTTCCCGTTGCAGATGAGGCGGAGATTACGGCAAAAGCTCTCGGAAATGAGACAACTCTTATCTGCGATGTCGGCGTAGCCGGAATTCACCGTCTTTTTTCACATATTGATGAAATAATGACAGCATCGGTAATAATTGTAATTGCCGGTATGGAGGGAGCTCTTGCCGGCGTTGTCGGCGGGCTTGCCCATTGCCCTGTAATAGCCGTTCCCACTTCAGTAGGTTACGGCTCCGCCTTTGAAGGCGTTACCGCACTTTTATCAATGCTCAATTCCTGTTCAGCGGGAATCGGTGTCGTCAATATAGACAACGGCTTCGGTGCCGCTTTTCTTGCTTCAAAAATCAATCACACGGAGGGACGAAAATGAGTATACTTTACCTTGACTGCAGTATGGGTGCGGCAGGAGATATGCTAGCTGCTTCGCTTCTTGGATTGATACCGAACAAAGAAGATATTCTTTCTGAAATCAACTCGTTGTTTGACGGAATGGCAAGCGTTTCCGCGGAGAAGGCCGTAAAATGCGGCATAACGGGAACTCATTTTTCCGTTCTTGCGCAAGGAATCGAAGAAGACGAAAACATACACGCCCACGGGCATCATCATAATGATGATGATCACTACCATCAACACACAAGCATTTCGTATATAAAACAGCTTGTAAACTCATTCGATATTGACAGCAGGATTAAAGATGACATCATATCCGTTTATGACCTGATAGCTCACGCGGAAAGCAATATACACGGTACCGACATTGAAAACATCCATTTTCACGAAGTTGGCTCAATAGATGCGGTTGCAGATATTACTGCGGTCTGCCTGCTGATAAATAAAATCTCTCCGGATTATATCATGGCCTCCCCTGTCTGCACGGGAAGCGGTCAGGTTATCTGCGCGCACGGTATTCTTCCCGTTCCCGCACCCGCGACTGCGGATATTCTCAGAGGTATACCTGTTTATTCGGGCGAAATCAAAAGCGAACTCTGCACTCCCACCGGAGCAGCATTGCTGAAACATTTCGTCAGTAAATTCGGTGAAATGCCTGTTATGACAGTTAATGCCGTCGGCTACGGCATGGGCAAAAAAGACTTCCCGGTTGCCAACTGCGTCCGTTCCTTTATCGGAGAAGAAAACGGCAAAACCGATAAAATAATTGAGCTTTCCTGCAACGTCGACGATATGACCGGAGAAGAAATATCGTTTGCAGTTGAAAAATTCTTTGAAAACGGTTGCCCGGAAGCATATACAATTCCGATAAATATGAAAAAAGGACGCCCCGGTACACTTATAAAAGTTATATGCAAAGCTGAGGACAGAGATAAATTCGTCTCATTGATTTTTAAGCATACAACAACAATCGGAATACGTGAAAGCGGTTTTAACAGATATGTCCTGAACAGGGAAATAAAAACACTCCGCTCAGATCTCGGCGAGATAAGAGTGAAGTGTTCGGAGGGCTACGGCTCAGTAAAATATAAGCCCGAATATGACGACATAGCCCGCATTGCCAATGAAAACGGCATGAGCCTTGCACAGGTAAAAGAAGCGCTCAATAAAGCAGACAAATGGTAAAGCAATGGATGATTTACACAATAAAAAGAAACTGCTTGAGAATTACATAAGCTCCGCCGGTAAGATTGCCGTAGCATATTCCGCCGGCGTTGACTCCACATTTCTGCTGAAAACCGCAAGTAATATACCCGGAGTCACGGCGCTTGCGATAACGGTTCGTTCGGCATTTTTCCCGCAGGAAGAAGCCGATCGGGCCTCAGAGTTTTGCAAAAAGGAAAACATCGAGCAGATAATAATTGACTTTGATGTTATGGGTAAAGATGAGATTATCGCCAACCCATACGACAGATGTTATCACTGCAAAAAGGCAATCTTTGAAAAAGTCAGGGAGAAGGCAGAGGAAAAAGGAATATCCGTAATATACGACGGCACTAATTTCGATGATATAAGCGATTTCAGACCCGGAATGAAAGCCCTTGAAGAGCTCGGAATTGAAAGCCCTCTGCTCAGATTAGGCATAAGAAAAAGCGAAATAAGAGCACTTTCGGCGGAGATGGGACTTGATACTGCAGACAAGCCGTCACTCGCCTGCCTCGCTTCAAGAATACCCTACGGAGACAGGATTACGGAAGATAAACTTGAAAAAGCGGAGAAGGGTGAACGTTTTCTGCGCGAACAAGGTTTCGGTCAGCTGCGTTTGCGTATTCACGGAAATATTGCCCGAATAGAGATTGCACCGGAAGATTTTGACAGGTTTTCCGATACCGCCTTACGAAACAATATTTCAGCGTATCTGCATGGACTCGGGCTTGACTTCGTGACGCTTGACCTTGACGGATACAGGACCGGAAGCCTGAATCCGAAGGGGCTTCGCTAACCGTTTTTTGAATTGATATTTTTAACAAAAAAACACAGGTAAAATTTGCTAAAATTAATCTTGAAAATATTTCGCTCTATTGTATAATAAAATAAATATGACTGTTGTAAAATGCCTTAATCTGAGCTGATTTCAAAGGCATAAACAGTCGTATCCGAAGTACTAAATGAATAAAGGGGAAAATGGAAATGAGTGAAAAACTTAAAGTCGGCGTAATAGGATGCGGCGGTATAGCCAACGGAAAACATCTGCCTGCGCTTTCAAGAAATCCAAACGTTGAGGTTGTTGCATTTTGCGATATTATCGAGGAAAGAGCCGTTAACTCAAAAGAGAAATTCGGCACTGAAGACGCAAGAGTTTATGTTGATTATAAGGACCTTCTCGAAAAAGAGAAAGACATTGCGGTAATCCATGTTTGCACACCCAACCGCTCCCATTCGTTCATTACCATAGATTCTCTCGAAGCAGGGAAACACGTTCTTTGCGAAAAGCCGATGGCGAAGACCTATGCCGAAGCAAAGGCGATGTATGAGGCGTCCGTCAGAACGGGCAAGAAACTCTCAATAGGATATCAGTCGCGCTGGAGAGGCGATTCGCAGTATCTGAAAGCCTGCTGCGAAAAAGGAGAACTCGGCGAAATATACTATGCCAGAGCAATTGCTTTAAGGCGCAGAGCCGTACCCACCTGGGGCGTATTTCTCAATGAATACGAGCAGGGAGGCGGTCCTCTCATCGACATAGGAACCCACGCTCTCGATCTCACCCTCTGGATGATGAATAACTACAAGCCCAAATTCTGTGTCGGCACTAAATACAAGAAACTCGGCGAGGCAAACGGCACTGCAAATGCCTGGGGAGACTGGGATCCAAAGCAATATACGGTTGAAGATTCCGCCTTTGGCTTTGTCGTTATGGAAAACGGAGCAACGGTCAGCGTTGAATCGAGCTGGGCTCTCAACATAGCCGATCCCAGAGAGGCAATAACCCTCGTTTGCGGCGACAAGGGCGGAGCCGATATGCTTGACGGACTCAGGATTAACTATGTTAAGAACAACCGCCAGGTTATTGAAATGCCCAACTTTGACTGCGGCGGCGTCGCATTCTTTGACGGAGCAAGCGACAGAGCAGAAGACCTCGAAAACCTTGCCTTTTACGATGCGGTCATAAACAACAAAGAAGTTTCGACAAAGCCTGAGCAGGCAATGGTTGTAACCCAGATTCTCGAAGGAATTTACAAGTCTGCCGAAAGCGGCAAACCGTATTATTTTAACGAAGGTGAATAATATGAAAATTGCAGTTCAGATGTATTCAGTCAGAGACCAGATAAAGGACAGCAAAACACTTCTGAAGGCACTTGAAAAGGTTAAGGAAATCGGATATGACGGAGTTGAATTCGCCGGCTATTTCAATACAAGTGCGGAAAAAATAAGAAAAAAGCTTGATGAAACCGGACTTGTCTGTGTCGGAGGCCACATCGGTCTTGAAGATTTTGAAAAAGACAAACTTGAAGAAACTCTTAAATTCCAGAAAGCCCTCGGCACAAAGGCGATAGGAGTAGGAGGCGCGCCTCACGGCACAATGGCAGACTGTGTCCACACAGGTAAAATTCTCGGCAGAGCCAAGGAATACGCCATGCAGAATTACGGCATCACCACCTATTATCACAACCACACCGAGGAGTTCAAACCTCTTCGCAACAAGCGTCTGCCCATTGAAGTTATTTCCAGCTACTGCGATCTTGAAATTGATACCTACTGGAGTTATCACGCCGGTATCGACAACTATAAATTCATCACTTCGCACTCCGATAAAATAATCCTCCTTCACCTGAAGGACGGAGTTGACGGAAAGCCCAAAGCACTGGGCGAAGGCGACTGCGATGTTAAAGCCGTTATAAAGGCTGCCAAGGCTCTGGATATTGAATGGGTTGTGGTTGAAAACGACGACCCCGTTCCGAACGGCTTTGACGACATAGCCAGAAGTTTAAAATACCTTGAATCAATTATCTGAGGAGACTGACAAATGAAACTCGGTGTATTTACAACTTTACTTTCAAATGTACCATTTGAGGATGCTCTCAAGTATTTCAAATCCCTCGGACTTGAAATGGTTGAAATCGGATGCGGCGGTTTCCCGGGAAATGCACATGCCGACCCTGAAGTTCTGCTTTCCGACAGCGGAAAACTTGAGGACTTCAAAGCCCTTGTCAAAAACTACGGCATGGAAATCAGTGCTCTTTCCTGCCACGGAAACCCGGTTCATCCCGATAAAAAAATTGCCGCCGAATATGACAAAACAATAAGAAACACCATCCTGCTTGCCGAAAAACTCGGTCTGCATAACATTAACACCTTCTCGGGCTGCCCGGGTGACTGCGAAACTTCAAAACATCCGAACTGGGTAGTCTGCCCCTGGCCGGACGATTTTACCGAGGTGCTTAACTGGCAGTGGAACGAGGTTCTCATCCCCTATTGGAAGGACCTGGTTGCCTTTGCAAGAAACCACGGCGTTGATAAAATCGGTCTTGAGCTTCACCCCGGCTTCTGTGTTTATAACACAGAGTCGCTGCTTAAACTCAGGAATGCAGTCGGCCCCGAAATAGGCGCAAATTTTGATCCGAGCCACCTTATCTGGCAGGGAATGGATCCTGTTGCCTGCATACGCGAAATGGGAGACGCCGTTTTCCATTTCCACGCAAAAGACACTAAAATTGACAGAATAAATACCGCGGTTAACGGAGTACTGGACACCAAGTCCTACGGAGACGAAATACATCGTTCATGGATTTTCCGTTCTGTCGGCTACGGCAACGATTATTCTTATTGGAAGGATATGATTTCCGCTCTGCGAATGGTCGGCTATGACTATGCAATCAGCATTGAGCATGAGGACAGCCTTATGAGCCAGAATGAAGGACTCTCAAAGGCGGTATCTTTCCTTAAAGATGTTATTGTAAAGGAACCGACCGGCGCTGCGTGGTGGTTCTGATAAACAACGAAGGAAGAGGATAAAAATGGTAAACGGAAAATTCGGTTTTGCAGTAATAGGATACGGCGGAATGGGAAGCTGGCATATCAGGAAGAATCGTAATGAAATGCAGAATTACGCCGAAGTAATCGGCATTTACGACATCTCCCCTGACAGCTCAAAAAGAGCCGAAAACGACGGTCTTCACGTTTTCTCTTCACGTGAAGAACTTCTGTCGGATGAAAGGATAGATCTTGTAACCGTCGCGACCCCAAATGATTATCACAAGGAAATTGTTATAGACGCTCTCAGGCACGGGAAAAACGTTATCAGCGAAAAGCCTGTTACCCTCAGTTCTTCCGATCTTGAGGAAATGATAGCCGTTGCAAAGGAAACAGGCAAGCTTTTCACTGTACATCAGAACAGGCGCTGGGATGAGGACTATCTCACCATGAAAAAGCTCCTTGACGACAATACCCTCGGCAAGGTATTCAGGATTGAGTCAAGGGTTCAGGGTTCAAGAGGCGTTCCCGGCGATTGGAGAAACCAGCCTGAGCACGGCGGAGGTATGGTATACGATTGGGGAATTCACCTTCTTGACCAGGCTCTTATGATGACGCTTCCGCGAAAGCTCAAAACAGTCTATGCAGAGCTCACTTTCGTCACAAACGAAAAGTGCGACGACGGCTTCAGAACAACACTTATTTTTGATGACGGACTTTCATTTTATGTTGAGGTAACAACCAGCAATTTCATTGAACTGCCGCTGTGGTATATGCTCGGTGAAAACGGTTCGTCTGTTATTAACAACTGGGACTGTGAAGGAAAAACAGTAATGGTTTCCGACTGGGAGAACAGAGAATGTGTTCCTATCGTTGCAGGGGCCGGCATAACGAAGACAATGGCACCGAGAACCGATGACACCATAAAGGAATATCCTCTTCCGGTCCAGAAAGCTGACTGGGGCGAATACTATAAAAACATCTATTCCACCCTCAGAGGCGAACAGACCGCCATCGTCACTCATGATCAGCAGCGCAGACTTATAAAACTGGTTGAGGCGATTTTTGAATCGGGAAAAACAAACAAAGTTATTGAATTTAAGGATATTATCTGATTATGCGAAACAACGATGACGATATTAAAATCTTTCACCCAAAGAAAAAAGACGGGATTGCTTCAGACCTGACAAGTTTAGCCGGAATAATGGATAAGCACAGAGCAAACGGCAACATTTCAAAAGCGGGTATGCTCGGAGAACATCTTGCCGATATGACTCCTGAAATCATTTGCCCGGACGAAGCAAAAAAGCTGAGCAACAACGAGCTTACCCAGCTGAGAGCGCTTATGGTGTTTTCGGCGCAGATTGCCCTTCACAAATATCTGCCAAATACCATGCTTTCAACACAGTCGGTTAATGCAATGTATGCCAAGATTGAGCAGACATCCCCGGGGTTTTTTGCAAATATTTCAGACGGTTCCTCGTTCAGCTTTTATTATCTCTCCGTTCGCAAGGGAGAAAACACCGAAGAGGAAATCGGCAGAAATTATGCCATGCTGTGCGACAGAGATGACAACGAATTCCTGATTGCTCTGGGTAAAGAGATTTACGGCAAGGTTGAGGCCAAGGTGATGGATTTGATAGAGAATTTTTGCTTTGAATATTGATTATGACGATAACTTAAAACGGAGGTCTGACGACCTCCGTTTTTTATTCTGTTATGCTGCCCGAGCATATTATGACTGAATTATCCTTGCATTTCAGAAAACCGCTTTCCGTTTTCCTTATGACGGTTTTGCCGTCAACGGTTATCTTTATATCACCCGGCGAAACAAGAGCAGCCATCGGCGAATGATTAGCCTGAATTCCATAGAGCCCGTCCGGACCCGGAAAAACTACAGAGTCGCACTTTCCGTCATAAACGGTCCCAACGGGCGTAACTATTTTCAATGCAAATGATGACATCAGCCTTCTCCTTTGCCTGTTTTCGCTGCCTTTTCATAAACCTCAGTGATATCCCCGACATTGTAAAATGCAGACTCGGGAATATCATCGCATTTGCCGTCAACTATTGCGGCAAAACCATCTACGGTATCGTGAACCGGCACATACTTGCCCTTTTGCCCCGTGAACTTTTCCGCAACAAACATCGGCTGGGAAAGGAAATTATTAATTTTTCTTGCTCTTGAAACGGTAAGCCTGTCTTCGTCGCTGAGTTCTTCAACGCCGAGAATGGCAATAAGGTCCTTGAGTTCGGAATACTTCTGAAGAATCTGCTGAACTTTCAACGCTACACGGTAATGCTCCTCACCGACTGTTTCCGCTTCAAGGATTCTCGAGCTGGAAGCAAGAGGATCAATGGCGGGATATATTCCCTGCTCGGCAATTTTTCTGCTGAGAACGGTTGTTGCATCAAGATGGGAGAACGCCGTTGCCGGAGCCGGGTCTGTCAGGTCATCAGCCGGAACATAAATTGCCTGAACCGAAGTAATGGAGCCGTTTTTGGTGGAGGTTATTCTCTCCTGAAGAGCGCCCATTTCCTCGGCAAGTGTGGGCTGATAGCCGACGGCAGAAGGCATTCTGCCCAGCAGGGTCGAAACCTCACTGCCGGCCTGAACGAATCTGAAAATATTATCTATAAACAGAAGAACATCTCTGTTTTCAGCGTCTCTGAAATACTCTGCCATGGTAAGACCCGTGAGCGCCACTCTCATCCTGACACCCGGGACTTCATTCATCTGACCGAAAACAAGCGCGGTTTTGTCGAGCACTCCGCTTTCTCTCATCTCTTTCCAGAGGTCATTACCCTCTCTGGAACGTTCGCCCACGCCTGCAAAGACGGAATAGCCGCCGTGGTTCGTGGCAATATTATGTATCATTTCCTGAATAAGTACGGTCTTGCCGACTCCTGCGCCGCCGAACAGGCCGATTTTACCGCCTTTTTCGTAGGGCTCAAGAAGGTCTATTGCCTTTATTCCGGTTTCGAGCATTTCGACCGACGGATTCTGGTCCTTAAATGCCGGCGCTTTTCTGTGGATTGGCCACATTTCGCAGTTTTCACCTGTCAATCCCGCTTTCAGTCCGCCGTCTATCGGCTCACCGAGAACATTGAACAGTCTGCCGAGCGTATTCCTGCCTACCGGGACCTTAACAGGGCTTCCGGTTGATTCTGCAACCATTTTTCTTGAAAGTCCGTAGCTTTCGGAGAGCATTATACATCTTACACTGCGGTCGCCTATATGCTGGGCTACTTCCATAACTCTTTTTTCGCCGCCGACATTTACGACCAGAGCTTCATTTATACGCGGCAAACTGCCGGAGGGAAACGCAACATCGACCACCGTGCCGTTCACCTGTACTATTCTACCGATCATTTTTGTTTCCTTTCACCGGAAATTTCGGATATTTCACGGGTAATCGCATTTTGCCTGAGTCTGTTATACTGAAGGGATAATTCGTCAATGAGAGTTTTGGCATTCTCATTGGCCGCCTGCATAGCTATTATTCTTGCGTTATGCTCACTGCAGTAGGTACTGAGCAAATAATAATATATTTTCTCAACAATATAGAGAGGCATAAGAGACTTGAAAATCTTTTCTTTTGATGGTACAAATTCATAATCCTTTTTCACTGCTCCCCCCTGCGAAGAAAGCGGTAAAAGCTTTTCTGTGACAATGCCTTTCCTGACATCGGAATAAACTACACTGACTGAACCGAATCTGCCCTCGGTGTATCTGTCGGTCAGAAAATCGGCTATCTCCTGCGCAGTTTTGAACTCAGGATTTTTTACGGAATAATCAAACTGCCTGTCATAATCTATTTTATTGCTGTCAAGAGTATGGCGAAGTCGGCTGCCAAGAGCGAAAACGGTCATTTCTTCCCCGTTATAAATATCAGTCAGGGCTTTGAAAATCTCCTTACCGAAATCACCGTTAAGCCCTTTCTCTGCCCCTATTACAAGTAAAGCGGACCCGGAAGCCGTATTGCCTTTGACAAAGACGGAAGACCCCATATCGCCCGCAGTGTCCGATATCAGTTCTTCAAGCTGACGGCTGTACACCGAAGCGCTTTGCAGCCTGCTCTTCCCGGCTTTTAATCTCGTTGATGATATCAGGAACATGGCGTTTGTGACTTTCTGGGTGTTTTTTATATTCCTGATATGGTTTCTCAGCTCTTTAATATCCGGCATATCACAACTCCGTATTATCCGCGATTTCCAGAATCGCCGCTTTACTCTTTTCCGAGAGTGCCAGATTATTGTCTATCTCATAACAGATGTCTCTGTTTCCCTCCGCTTTTTCGCAGACCGAATCAAGGAAGGCATGAATATTATTGTCTTCAACGTTTTTAAGTTTTCCGTTGAGTATGACAGTCAGAATAACAACCTGCCTGTGTGCGGATAAAGGTGAATGCCGATTCTGACGCAAGGTCAGCATAAGCTTTCTGCCGTAATCAAGACGGGACTTTGCTTCATCATCAATATCACCGGAAAACTGCATAAATGCCGCCATCTCTCTGTACTGGGCAAGTTCAAGTCTGAAAGAGCCGCACGCTTTCTTAACTGCCGGTGATTGTGCGTCACCGCCGACTCTGGAAACCGAAAGACCTATATTCACAGCAGGCCTCTGCCCGCTGAAAAACAGGTCGGTTTCAAGAAAAATCTGACCATCGGTTATGGATATAACATTCGTGGGAATATATGCGGAAACATCGCCGGCCTGAGTTTCAACTATGGGAAGGGCTGTCATACTTCCGCCTCCGCACTCCTCGCTCAGATGAGCCGCTCTTTCAAGCAGACGGGAGTGAAGATAGAATATATCGCCCGGAAAAGCTTCTCTGCCCGGAAATCTGCCAAGCAGCAAGCTGATACTTCTGTAAGCAACGGAGTGCTTCGAAAGGTCGTCATAAACAATCAGGACATCCCGGCCCTTATACATAAAATATTCACCGAGCGAACATCCTGCATACGGAGCAATATACTGAAGGGAAGCGGGATCGCCTGCGGTTGATGAAATTACAACCGTATAATCCATGGCACCGAAAGTCTCAAGAGTATCGACCGTGTTCGCAACGGAGCTAGCTTTCTGACCTATTGCAACATAGATACAAATCACATTTTTGCCCTTTTGATTAATTATTGTATCTATCGCTATGGTAGTTTTGCCAATCTGTCTGTCTCCTATAATGAGCTCTCTCTGACCTCTGCCAATGGGGAACATCGAATCTATGGTGAGAATACCGGTTTCCAGAGGAATATTGACGGGCTGTCTGTCAACAATAGAGGGGGCAGGCGACTCAACCGGTCTGTAATCGTCGGCCTCAATATCGCCTTTTCCGTCAATCGGATTGCCCAGCGCATCAATAACCCTGCCTATGAACTTCTCACCCACGGGTATACCTGCCACTTTGCCTGTTCTTATGACAGTATCTCCCTGGAAAACTTTCTCGCTGTCATCGAAGAGCATGCAGCCTATTTCTTTTTCTCTAAGATCAAGAACCTGGCCTTTGACGCCGTTTTCAAACGCAAGAATTTCACCGTATTTCGCAGATTCAAGCCCTTCAATAATTGCAATTCCGTCACCTACGGTTTTGACTGTTCCGATTTCCTCGGGTGCGGAAAAGGAGCCGAAATCATCCATTGCCTGTTTGAATATGGGGATGATTTCTCTGCTGTCCGCAGCGGATTCAAGAGTATTTCTGAAACGGCGGAGAAAACCCTCCTTTGTCCAATCATACACCTTGTTATCGAAGATGATTTTGAAGCCGTCGGTTATGGTCTCGTCATACTTGCACACCATATCTTCTATGCCGTGCTTTTTCTTCAAAAACGCAAGTATCTCCTGCTTCTGCTTTTCATCCGGCAGTTTCTGAGCAAGAAGAGTCGCGTAAACTTTTCTTCGAATCATTATTATTCATTCTCTCCGTTATCTGCCTCTTCGACAGATTTAAGAAATTTATTGTATTCGTCTTCATTCTCGCTCGTGATAAGTTTTTCTGCGGTTGACCTGGCAAGTTCACGGATTTCATCGGATGCGGATCTTATGATATCATTCTTTTCCGCCTCACCCTGTGCTCTGGCAGATGAGATAATGTCCGATGCCTCCGCCTTTGCGTCTTTTATCATTTCATCCGCTTTTGCCCTTGCTTCGGTTAGTGTATCGCTCTTTATCCGCTCGGTTTCACTGTTAAGTTCTTTCAGTTTTTCTTCATAGTCGGCTCTGAGTTTTTCGGAATCCGACAGTTTTTTCTCAGCTTCTTCATCCATATCGCTGTAATACTTTTCTCTCTTGTCCATAAACTTCTTTATTGGATTGTAGAGAAGAAAATATCCTACCGCAAAAAGGATCACGAAATTAAGCATATGGAGGAGAATCTGCTGTATGTCTATATTTAGAGGCATATCATATTCCTCCGATTAAAGTACGAAGATAATCAGAATTGCAACTATCAGGGCATAGATTATCGCCGTTTCAATGAATACAAGGCCGAGCATAACATTGGTCCTGATGTTGCCGGCTGCTTCCGGCTGACGCGAGATACCGTTTGAGGCGCTGACTATCGCAAAACTCATTGCCGCGGCACCGATTCCGGCAACAACGGCAACAAGGATAGCAGCGGTCTTTGCTTTAACATTTACGGTGCTGTCGGCTGTGCTTTCCGCTGCGTTTTCATTTTCAGCTGCAGCAAGAGTCTCCGCCGTTTCACCTGCGGCAAAGGCCGGAACGCAGACAGCCGAAATCAGAAGCATAACGGCAAATAATGTCAAAACTATACTTAATGTTTTTTTCATATCTTTTTTCCTCTTTTCTTTTTGCGTGAAGGTTCTGAAGACTCCCCGTAAAAAATTGAAACAAGCATTGTAAGAACATATGCCTGAATAACTGCGTGAAGAAGGGTGAACAGCACTCCGACCAGAACGGGAATAACATAGCTGGTCAAAGAATAGTAATAAACGAGTTCTGTAACGAGAGCGCCCGAGAGCAGAGCTCCGAAAAGCCTGAAACTCATTGAAATCGGAAGAGAAAAATCCTTGAGCGCATTGAACATTCCTTTGAATCCGTTATTAATCAGACCCCCGATAAGAATCACTCCGTAGGAAAATACACCCATTGCAATCGCTCCGTTTATATCCGAAAGCGGTGCGGGAAGAGATATAGGCCGGCCTGTGACGGTAACAGCCTGAAAACCGAAGAGTTCAAATAAAGTGCTGAAAAAAATATACGCCCCGGCAGAAAAGATATACCCGCCTATAAAATGTGATTTGTGCGGACTGTTTTCCTTTGCAAGTCCGTCAAAGAGTCCCACTGCCTTTTCAAGAAGAAATTGAAATCTGCCGGGCTTCAGTTTAAACTTAGGTATCACAAAAATCCTGATAATCAACGCAAAAAGTATCATTATTCCCGATACTGAAAATGCGGACACAAGACCGGGATTGATTCTGATACCGAGCAGATTTATCTTCCCGGTTTCGTGAAGGACTGCATCCTTCATCACCTCGCCTATCGGCTCCTCGGAAGCCGGGGACGCACCGGAAGTCAGGACTATTCCAACGAGCAGCGCGGCAAAAATGACAGCGAAAACGACAATGCTTACAATTCTTCGCTTTTTACTCATTTTTTCTCCTTCCATTTTCGTTAATCCGGATATGCCCGAGCAATCCGGCCGGTTCTTTTAAGTACACTACCCCGACTGTCCGCTTAAGGAGAGCCGAGGCAATAATTGCTTTTACCAGTTATACATTTCTTCGGGATTCTTGAAGATTTCTTCCATCCTGTTAAGGAAAGGAACGATTTCATCAAAATCCACTGCGCGGTGGTCAAATACCAGACACATCGGGAGCATCCTGCCGACTCTGATTTCATCCTCACCGTTTTCGTTCTGATAAACCATTGGTATCTTCTGAATAGTACCCATACAAAGCACAAATACCTGGGGAGGAATGATGGCAAGCAGGGTAACCCTGCCGGGTATGCCCCTTGTCGTTGAGCCGATATTGGAAACACATACCGTGCCCTGCCTGATGTCTTCCTTGCTAAGGCGTTTGGTTTCGGGAATACTGTAATACTCTTTCTTCTCCTTACCTTTGAGCGAAGTAACTTTATATTTACCGAGTTTGCCGCCGATGAGTCTGTTGATTGCAAGCCCGATATGACCGTGTTTAAGAGCACCGAGGGTGTCGTCAATAGAGATGGAATACATAACCTCATCGAGATTTGTGTTGCCGATTTTTTCGGCTGTTTCTTTAATGTAATCGTTGAGTTCGGTAAGGGATTTGTTGCCCAGATCATGAAGGTTGATGGTCATCATCTGATTGTTGGGAAGTTCCCAGGTCATCGAAACATGAATATCCTCATATTCCGTGACTGTTCCCTTGACTCTCTTGGGGTCGAATTTGATATGGGCATTGAGCCTGGGGGCCGCTTTCAGGCCCTCGGTTATGGCTTTCAGCATAATTGTGTTGACTGTAATTTTTGACTCAAATTTGCCGGAGGCATTGAGTTCCTTGACTGTATCCACAAATTTTGAAACGTCGGGTTCATAGCTGTAGCCGATATGAGGCACTGTCTGCCAACTGTGAAGAGTGGTGGTGGCAATTATCTTTCTCTGTATTCCGAAATGGGAAACTTTTTTAACTGTCATATATCAGAGTACTCCCTTTTAAAATTAAATATATTATAGCACAACGGATTTCTGTAAGTAAATATATATAAACAATTATTTTTCGTAAGAAAGATAAAAATGTTTACCCGTTTCTCTTGAATTTTATATATATTTCTGCTAAACTGAATAAAAACTATGAGGAGTGATATTATGCTTGCAAAGACACCTCCGATGGGGTTTAACACCTGGAATACCTTCGGCGAAGAAATCAATGATACTGTTATCCGTGAAACCGCAGATGCCATGGTTAAAACAGGGTTGCGCGATGCAGGGTACGAATATCTTGTTATCGATGACTGCTGGAGCGAAAAGGAAAGAGACCCGAAGACCGGTAAAATTGTTCCCAGCCGCAAAAAGTTCCCCAAAGGAATGAAATCCGTAAGCGATTATGTTCACTCTCAGGGCCTTAAATTCGGTATGTATTCCTGTGCCGGCACAAGAACCTGCGCGGACTATCCCTCATCATACGGTCATGAATTTCTTGACGCAAAGACCTTTGCCGAGTATGGCGCAGACTATCTCAAATATGATTATTGTTATAAACCCGCCCACTACGACGGTGACATAATGTACCGCAGGATGAGCCTTGCATTGAAGGCAAGCGGCCGCGATATTCTTTTCTCAGCCTGCAACTGGGGCTGTGATGACGTTCACAACTGGATACGCTCAACAGGCGTTCACATTTACCGCTCAACAGGAGATATAAACGATTCCTTCCCCTCAATGAGAGATATTGCGCTCAGTCAGGTCCTCAATCTCCCATATGCTGCCCCGGGATGCTACAACGACATAGATATGCTCACAATAGGCATGTACGGCAAAGGAAATGTCGGCTCAAGCGGTTGCAACGATACCGATTACAAAACACAGTTTGCTCTCTGGTGTATGTTTGCCTCCCCTCTTATGCTCGGCGGAGACATCAGGACATTCAGCAACAAGACTTTAAAACTCGTTACAAACAAACGTTTGATAAGAATAAACCAGGATATTGAAGGCAGGCCTGCATTTGACGTCAGTATGAGAACGGAAAAGAATGCCGACGGCGAAATCAAGACCGTTGTGAGCAACGACCTCGCAAAGGTTTATTTCAGAGTTCTTTCGGATAATGAGTTTGCCGTACTTTTCGTTAACTTTGACGAGCGCGAACGGGAAATCTGCTTCTACATGACCGATGCCGGACTCCCGATTGAAAGCGGATACGGACTTAAAATGACGGATGTTTTCAACGGCAGGTCTATCGGAGTAAAGAAAGAGTATATGAGCCGCAGAATAGCTCCTCATGACTGTGAGTGCTATATTTGCAAGCTGTCCAAATAAATGTTCAAATGCATTAAATGCGGGCGTGATTTAACCCACGACGACATCGGCTTTCACAAAAAAATGGTCAGCAGAGGTGCAGAGGAGTTTATGTGCATAGACTGTCTTTGCGATTATTTCGGCCTGACCAGGGAAAAGGCAGAAAAAATGATATCCGGTTTTAAAAGGGCGGGTTGCTCTTTGTTCAGCTGAACAAAGTCTGCCTGCGGTAATAATAGTTCAGCGGTATTACCGGTTAAGGAGGATTTATATGGTTCATTGCAACGTTATTTCACACAGAGGAGCTAATCAGTATGCGCCTCAGAACACTATGCCGGCATTCGAAAAGTCGGTTGAAATAGGAGTGGACGGTTTTGAAACCGATGTTCACTGTACGGCCGACGGCTATGTGGTAATATGCCACAACTATACTGTTGATGAAACATCGAACGGCACCGGTAATATATCCGATATGACGCTTGAAAGACTCAGGGATCTCGACTTCGGTTCATATTATTCCGAAAAATTCAGAGGAACCCAGCTTCCTACTTTGGAAGAGTTCCTTGACCTTTGCAAAAAAGCAGGCATAAAGGTTATGAATATCGAAATCAAAGAGCCTAAAAACGGAGAAAAGGACATTGCCGACAAAACCATTGCCGCAGTAAAAGAGTTCGGGCTTTTTGACGAACTTCTCATATCGAGCTTTGACCCTGAAATCCTCATCAGGTGCAAAGAATTGGATAAGAACTGCAAGACGGGATTCCTTTACAGCCCGGACAAAAGGATAACATACAGCAATATGCTTTTCGGTTATGTGGATTATGCAAAAGAAATTCAGGCCGATTTTCTTCACCCCCATTATTCACTTGTCAATTCAAACTATGTCAAAAAGCTTCACGAAGCAGGCATAGGAGTTAATCCCTGGACCGTGGATTCACCCGAAACCGCAACCAAGCTTCTCGGTTACGGTGTTGACGGCATCATCACAAACTGCCCCGATGTTATGAACAAAATAGTCAGTGAATTTGAGCAGGACTGATTATATCAGCGGTTTTAACCTTCAAAAAGAGCAGCCTTTCGGTTGCTCTTTTTTGCTGTCACTTAAAAATAAAAGGCCAAATATTGCATTTAAAATGACAATATTGTATAATTATCAGGTAAGCCATACGGAACGGGAGAATAGAATTTATGAAGACCGAAGTAGTATCTTTATTGACTGCAGGTGAGCTTGACAGTTTCGTTGCCTCAAGCGAATACGGCCACTTTATGCAAACCTCTTACTGGGGGCGTGTCAAAAACGACTGGGAATGGTGCGGAATAATTTGCAGAGATGAAAATGAAGTTATCAGAGGTACAATGGCATTGCTCGCGAGAAAAATAAAGGGCCTGAAATATCATCTTATGTATGCGCCCAGAGGCCCGGTCTGTGATATTCACGATGTTGAAACCTTTAACGCGTTGATTGACAGAGCAAAAAAGGAAGGCGAAAAATACGAAGCCTATGCCCTTAAAATTGACAAAGATGTTGATACCCGGGATGAGATATACCGTAAGGCAGTAACAGACGCGGGCTTTGATATAAAACCGGTGACCGATGGATTTCACGGCTATCAGTGCACAAGAATAATGAGAATAAACCTTGAAGGAAAAACGGAAGATGAGGTTTTTGCCGCATTTGATTCAGGTCACCGCAGGAAGGTCAGAGTGGCGCAGAAAAACAATGTACAGATTGAAATCTGTTCAAGCGAAAAGGCAAATGAATTCTATGAAATCATGAAAGAAACCACAGAAAGAGACGGCTTTGATTTGAGAAGCGCGGATTACTTTGCCTCAATCCTCGATAATTTCGGTGAAAACGCAAGATTATATATGGCATATTATACCCCCGAGGATGGTGAAAAAACGGCAATTGCCGGAGCGCTTGCGGTCACATACGGTGATAAAACATGGTATTTTTACGGCGCTTCAAGGAATGTTTACAGAAACGTTATGCCTAACTACCTGCTGCAATGGGAGATGATACGCTGGGCAGTTGAAAGAGGCAGCAGGATATACGATTTCAGAGGCGTGGCAAGATTTGATGAGGACGACGGACTTTACCGTTTCAAAAATAAATTCGGCGCATATCCGGAGGAGCTTATGGGTGAAATGGAACTGATTCTCAAACCTCGGGCAGCAAAACTTGTCAAGTTTTCTCAGGACATTGTTAAGAAATTAAAATAAAACAACGGAGAACAAATATGGAAAAACTGAAAATAAAAAAGGTCAGGGAAAATGCCAGATTACCCTTCAGAGCCACCGCCGGCTCCGCCGGAATGGACTTATACGCGTGCATAGATGAACCTATTGAGCTTATACCCGGCGGCACAGCAGTCATACCGACAGGCATAGCAATATCTCTTCCCGGACCGGAATACGCCGCTTTTATCTTTGCGAGAAGCGGACTTGCCATAAAACACGGAATAGGGCTATTAAACTCCGTTGGAGTAATTGACAGCGACTACACGGGAGAAGTTTGTGTCGGCGTTATAAACCAGTTTCAAGAATCATATATAATAAACCCATATGAAAGGATAGCCCAGATGGTAATTATGCCCGTAAAGCTTCCTCAGATTGAAGAAGTCGATAAGCTTGATGAGACTGAGAGAGGCAGCGGCGGCTTTGGATCAACGGGTAAACAGTGATGAAAAAACTTATTTCCTTACTTCTTGCGATTGCTCTTTCAGTATCGCTCTGCTCTTCCGTTTGCTCTGCAGCGGGTGAATTTATGCCATACGAAAACAGCCGTTTTTTTGAATACGGTGATTACAGCATTCACTACCGTATTTCTCCTGCCCAAGGCGAAATAAAGGGCCGGATTATAATGATTCACGGTTTTTTGTGCTCAACATATTCGTGGCGCAATATGTCCGAAATTATGAGCAGAAACGGCTATGAGTGCGTTATGGCAGACCTTCCGGACTTCGGTTTCAGCACCAGGGAAAACGAAGATATGGACATTATTGAGAGAGAAAAAATCATAATTGCGCTGACGGAATATCTCGCGCCCGGTGAAAAATGGATATTGGCAGGGCACTCCATGGGTGGAGGCGTTGCAATCAATATTGCCGAAGAAATCGAAGCCGAAGCGCTTCTGCTCTACTGTCCCTGCGCTCAGAAAACCTTTCCTCCTTTTGCCGAAAAGATAGTAAAATGCGTACCGATGAAAATGATAATGAACGCCTTTTTCAATTACGGCACAAGGATAACACCGCTTGTGAAGCTCATTATTCTAATGGCAACCAACAACCCGGATTTTGCCCGTAACTATGACGTTTCGGGAGTTACTCACGCAGTTCAGTACGACGGCTTCGGAGCAGGTATGTGTGAGATGATGTATAACGTCAGGGCAACCGACCTTGATAATACTTCAAAAATCACCTGCCCCGTACTCCTGTGCAACGCCGAAAAAGACATTATTCTCAATGACAGCCAAAAAGGCGAAATCAAGGAAGCTTTTCCTGATGCAGAGCAACATATTCTGCAAGGCGCAGGCCATCAGTGTATTGAGGACAGAGCCGATGAACTTGCGGATTTAACACTTGATTTTCTCGAAAAAAACAGTTAAGAACAAGCAAAACCCCGGACGGTACTTAACCGTTCCGGGGTATCTTTATAAGTTGATTATTCAGTCTCTGCGATTATATCTTCCTCTGTATCCTCAATGATTTTGCCGTCCTTGATAAGTTCAACGTCTTTTTTAAAATAGATTCTGGGAATTTCGGTTGCCTGATTGTCAAGCAGCACCTTGAGTTTCCCTGTAAGAAGACTTGTTTCTACAACTTTTCCCCGACCGTCGGGAGTTTTTACGAGAGCACCCGGCTTTGGGGTAACCTTCATCAGATACTCATAGGCGTTTTGTTCATATTTTAGGCAGCACATAAGTCTGCCGCAGGTTCCGCTGATTTTCTCCGGGTTAAGTGAAAGGCCCTGCTCCTTTGCCATTTTGATAGACACCGGCTGAAAATCCCCAAGAAAACTGCTGCAACAGAAAGGTCTGCCGCATATACCGAGGCCACCCAGCATCTTTGCCTCATCTCTTACGCCTATCTGCCTTAACTCTATACGCGTTCTGAAAGTGCCGGCAAGATCCTTGACAAGTTCCCTGAAATCCACTCTGCCATCGGCAGTAAAATAGAAGAGGATTTTGGCTCCGTCAAAAGTATATTCGGCGTCAACGAGATTCATATCGAGTTTATGATACTCTATTCTTTTTCTGCAAATCTCTGCGGCTTCCTTCTCTTTTTGCCTGTTTTCCCTGTATCTCTTTACATCCTCATTGTTTGCGGGACGGATAATCTTTTTAAGGGGTTTTACTATTTCATCTTCGCTGACTTCTTTATTATCAATGGCAACTTCACCGCATTCAACTCCCCTCACGGTTTCAACAATGGCAAAATCGCCTTTGTTAAACTTTGCGCCGTCGGGATCGAAGTAGTAAACCTTACCAACCTCTTTAAAGCGAATTCCGACTATTTCAGACATATAATCAACCTGAGAAACGGGCGTACCCGTTATCAATCCTTTCTGAAAATTTATTCATTAATTGCAGCTCTGAAAAGAGTGCACATTCTTGTGATTGTAAGATTCATGTTGCCCCTTGCGTCAAGGGCGCTCAGAAGCTCATATATATTATCAGTAAGCTTAAGCAATGCTTTGACCGACAATCTGGCCGCTGCTTTTGAGGCAATCGGTGAAGCTTCGCCGTCAAGGGCGGAATATTTAACCCTCAGCGCCTGGGAAAAAATATCCTGCATAACGCCAAGCGCAGGCTTGAAGAGCTTATCATCAGCCGAAAAGGCGCCCGCCGCCCTGACTATTTCAAATTCTTTGCTGTTTATAAGGGCAAGAACAACGGAAGTTGCAGCATTCTCTATATCCTCATAAGGTATATTTGCGCTTACGTCGTCTGCCGCTTCTCCCAGGGAATAAACCATAACTCTTGAAAGCACAGTCGGCAGGAAAAAGGACTTTGACGGGCACAGAAGAATGAACTCCGTAAACTTCGGAGGCTCTTCAAGAATCTTGAGAAAAGCGTTTTCGGCGTTATCGTTCATCAGTTCCGCCTGCGAGAGAATCATAACCTTGGTATCCGCCTCGTTGGGAATAACAAAAGCAGTATCCCTGATTTCTCTTATATAGTCAACAGCATAACTGAGATTCTTGTTGTTCTTTTCCTTGCGGGGATGATACATAATAACATCCGGATGCATACCCAAAGCAGTCTTTCTGCAGTGGTTGCACTCGTTGCAGGGCTTCTCGTCTTCACTTTCGCAGACAAGGGCTTTTGCAGTTTTTAAGGCAAGCCCTTCCCTTTCCTCAAGCGAACCTCCGTCTATAATAACGGCATGAGGAAATCTGCCGGAATTCAGAGCTGCGGCTATCTGATTTTCGGCGTGATCCGATAAATCAAATCCGTTAATCTTCATAATCATTCCTCAATATTCTCAGATTTCTTCTGATAACCTTTTCACCTCTCCAGGCATAGGCACGGCCTTCCAGAGGGGTGTCTTCATTTACGGAGGCGTTGGCGGTTGAAAGAAATTTTTCAAACTCTGTATAATCGGCGGCCTTATTCATCGGGCAAACATCCTGACAGATATCACAGCCCCAGGCGCAGCCGCTGTCCCTGATGTATTTCTTTTCCTCTTCGGACAGTTCGCCTTTTTTCTGCGTGATATGGGAAAGGCACCTGTCTGTATCAATCTTTCCGTCAATGAGTGCGCCTGCCGGGCAGGCTTCAACACACCTGTTGCAGCCGCAACACACTCCGGGTGTGATATTCGGGTGCTCTATCGCAAGAGTTGTGACAATCTCGCCGAGAAAAACAAAAGAGCCGTATTTTTCTGTTATCAGCAGGGAGTTTCTGCCCTTGACACCTACTCCCGCCCTGCAAGCCGCCTCGACTTCGGGAATCGGTGAATTATCAATAAAATAGACAAAATCATCACCGGGATACATTTCTTTCAGTATTTCCGTTCCCTCTTTGAGTCTTTCGGAGAGAATATCGTGATAATCCGATGAAACCGCATATTTTGAAATATTCAGACCCTCATATTTTTCATCGGGCAGAAGATACGGAAAAGCAAAGACCGCAACACTTCGCGCACCGGCGGGAAGTCTGAGCTTTGCTCTGCATTCCAGAATATTGTCCTTTATATCATCAAATGAACAGATGCCCCATACGGGAGCGATTGAGTTCATCACATTGTTTATACTATCCATACTTTTGACAAAGCTATGACAACGGGAAGGGTAAGTATCGACAGAAAACTGATGACGGCAACCATCTGCGAGGCAAGCCCGGTATCCCTGTCATATTTAGCCGAAAACATAATTGTGTTATTTGCGGGAGGAGTGGCCGAAGCAACTATCAAAGTGAGTGCAAGAGGACCCGTCAGACCGATGAGCTTTACGGCGGCCATCATACATGCAGGCATCAGAACGAGCTTGAACAAGGCCACGCAAAGCATTCTCCATTGCTTAAACACGGACTTAAAATCTGTGTTGGCAATAAAGGTGCCGAAGATGAGCATGGCAAGAGGAGAATTCATGCTTGCAAGTGAAGTTACCGGAACTGTTATGAGCCCGGGCAGCTTAAGCGAAAGCAAAAATACGGGCAGACCGGCAAAAACAGGCAGCACCCCGGGATTCAATATCAGCTTCTTAAAATCGATTTTGCTCTTTCCGTCCCCTTCACCTATAGTCATAAGGCGTACACCATAAGTGAAATTGAATATCTGAAAAGATATTATCACAGCCGAACAGTAGAACACTCCTTCTCTGCCGACTACAGCATCAACAAGAGGAAGACCCATATATCCGCAATTGCCGAACATAGCGGCGAATTTATACACCGATGCCTTTTTAGGTTCGGAGCGATTGAACAGCGGAGCAACTCCGAGAGAAGCAACTGCGTGCATTGCAAGACCGCAGCCGATTGCGATAAACAGGTTTTTGGCTGTCTGCTTACTGTATTCCAGAGAAATAAAGCTTTCAAGGATTTTTGCGGTAGTAACTACGTAGAAAAGAAGGTCGGTGCATTTTTTTGCCGTAGATTCCGTAAAAATACCGGTTTTTTCGCAAATCGCACCTATTACTGCCATTAAATACAGTATGGCAACCTGCTCGGCCGCAATGCCGACATTTTTTAAAAACATAGGAGCTTACTCCGTTTTTTCTTCTACACGTTCATCGGTTTTTCCGGGGACAAGTCTTGTAAGTACGGTTGAAACACAGAACAGCGCTATGGCAAGGTCACTGACATCAGCTGTTGAAAGCACAAATATCTGCGTTCCCCTGCCCATAACAAGCAAAACTGCCCTGGGAATAAAACAGATAAGACCCAGCAATGCGCCGCCGAGGCCGAAAACAGTCAGTCTCCAAACAGCTCCTTCGGAATTGATTCCGGAGTTTGACTGGGCAAACGCCATAAAGAACACGCTGTAAAAAGCGAGAGCAAGCATGTCGAGCATTAAATCCGACACCCTTGTGTAACTGACAGTCACGGTGAAATGAAGCACCAGTCTGAGAATGTTCCAAACTACGGGACAAAGAGCAAGAATTCTGAAACGGGAAGAATCCTTACCGGTAAGCAGAGATATGGCAAGAATAAGGAAAAATACCGCGCTCAATATTGCAAAGAATTCCTGCAGCAGAAAAACTATTTCGGGCACCTTTGAAGATACCACATAAGCCGCTGTTTCCCTCTCCTTTAATGAATAGGACTGAAATGCGCTGTAAAGAACGGCAAGGGAAGTAAGCGCCGAAAACACACCGCAACCCGGAAACTTTGCAGCGGAGGTATCAAGATGGAATTTGTTCCTTTTCAACAGCGAAGAAACAATAAAATATATTATGGCAGCCGCCAGAACCGCATAGAAAATGATGAAGTTTATACCGAAATTCGTATAAAAACCGGTGTAGACCTCAATGCCGTCTCCGTATTGAAGCATTCTGAGCGGCAGACAGATTATAACTGCGGATGCGAGAACAATTGCATCAATGAAGAAAGGAAGTTTAGCTTTCATCTCTTTCGCCTCTTTATCTTTCGGAAATAGGTAAATAGTCAACTGCTACGTTGGCGTTCTTATAAGCCGGTCTGATTATTCTGCCGCCTGTGAGCAATTCCTCAATTCTGTGAGCCGACCATCCGGCTATCCTGGCGGAGGTGAAAAGAGGAGTATAAAGGTCCTCGGGAACTCTGAGCATTCTGTAAACCAAACCGGAGTAAAGATCAACATTTGCGCAGATAAACTTAGCGCTGTCTTTTTCGGCAGCAAAAATCTCCGGAGTGTATTTTTCAATTATGTTCAGGAGCTGCAGATCCTTTTCAAATTCCGTGCCGCAGGCAAACTCACTTGCCTTATGCTTTAACATCCTTGCTCTGGGATCTGAAAGTGTATAGACGGCGTGACCCATACCGTAAATAAGCCCCGTTCTGTCTCCGGCTTCCTTCCTGATTATTTTGACAAGGAAATCTTTGACGGCGCTTTCATCGGTAATATCGCCGACACCGGCTTTAATGTAGTCAATCATTTCGGTAACCTTGCGGTTGGCGCCGCCGTGCTTCGGGCCTTTGAGAGCGCCTATACCTGCCGCCACCGCTGAGTATGTGTCCGTGCCGCTTGAGGTAAGAACTCTTGTGGCAAAAGTGGAGTTGTTGCCGCCGCCGTGCTCTGCATGAACCATAAGGCAGGTGTCAAGAAGCTTTGCCTCTTCATCGGTAAATGTTTTGTCAGCCCTGATTGACCGGAGAATGGTCTGGGCTGTGCCGTACTCCGGCTTAATGGTGTGAATATACATACTCTTATGGTAGTAATGCCTTCTTTTGACCTGATAAGCATAGCCCATAATGGCGGGAAGCTGGGCAATAAGGTTTATACACTGGCCTATGACATTACCGATTTCGGTGCTGTCCGGATTATTGTCATACGAATAAAGCGCCAGCACGGAGCGTGCCATTTTATTCATTACATCGGGAGAGGGCGCTTTCATTATCATATCCTCGATGAAATCCTCAGGCAACTCTCTGCATGAGGCAAGAATATTTGTGAATGACGAAAGCTGTGAAGCCGTGGGAAGGGAACCGAAAAGCAGCAGCCACGCCACCTCTTCAAATCCGAAACGGTTTTCCTTTTCACAGGCGGAAACGATATCTTCCATATTTATTCCGCGGTAGGTAAGTCTGCCCTCAGCGGGGACTTTTTCGCCGTCCTGGATATAATATCCCTCAACCGAACAAACTCTTGTTATACCGGCCATAACGCCTGTACCGTCAGAGTTTCTCAGTCCTTTTTTTACATTGTATTTTGTAAACAGAGAGGAATCGATCTGATTGTACTTGATTACCTGCTCTCTGAACATTTCTCTTTCGTCCACAGAGAGTTTAGATTCAATAATAGACATAAAAAATACCTCTGCCTGCCCGAATGAGAGTATGTTGCCTCACCGGGATAATAAATTGCTATATAATATAGATATTATATTATACACAGGGTAAAAAAATTTGTCAAATTTTTATTTCCCCTATTATCTTTTTCTTTGTGAAATAATATGTCGCAAAAAAAGTGGGAACAAGGAATACAACTGCTGCAGACCACGCCATGGGATGGGCGATACATACGGCAGAATATCCGTAAACAGGGATGAAGATGAACCCCATTATTCCTCTTGCGGCAAGCTCAAACACTCCCGCAAACATAGCCGGGAAACTGTAACCCATTCCCTGGACGGCGTTTCTGAGTGTAAACAGAACGGAAAGAATCGGATAAAACCAGATGCAGGTATTCAGAAAACGGACAACATAGTTTATTACCTGTGTCTGACTCTTTGAAACAAAAAGTGCCGCCAGTTCATTGCCGAAGAATCCCGCAATACTTATAGCAAACAAACTGTAAACAAGCCCTACCATCACAGCTTTGACCATTCCGTCTTTAATCCTGTCAATTCTGCACGCTCCGACATTCTGACCGCAGAATGTTGCCATGGTAATGCCGATGGACTCCGAGGGTAAAACAAGCATAAGCTGAATCTTGCTTGCAACAGTGACAGCCGCTATTACAGTGCTGCCCAGACGGTTCACGGCAGATTGAAGCATAATAGAACCTGTTGCCGTCACAGATACCTGAAGTGCCATGGGCAGACCGTTAAACAGCAGATGACCGCATTTGCGGATATCCGGCCTTGCCTCCCCTTTCTCGAGCCGCAAAATATCAAACTTCTTTCTGATGATTATGAATGCAAGCACTGCGGAAAACAACTGGGCCATAACCGTCGCTATCGCAACACCTCTGACTGCCATCTTGAAAGAAATTACAAAGAGCAAATCAAGTATTATATTCAATACAGAAGATATTATGAGCAGTATAAGGGGTGTCCTGCTGTCCCCAAGAGACCTCATCACGCATGCAAACAGATTATAAAAAAAAGTTGCCGTAAGACCGTAAAAAACTATTGATATATAATCATAAGCGAGATTATAGATATCATCGGGTGTATTCATCGCTTTAAGAATTCTGCCTGTAAGAATTACGGTTATCAGCGTTAAAACAGCCGAAAGAAATACGGTCAGGTAAATTGAATTGATATAGAAAGCGCGAAGTTTTGAAAACACTTTTTCGCCGAAGGCGTGTGAAATGGGGATTGAAAAGCCGGTGCAAAGCCCCAGCACAAAGCCGATAACCATAAAACTCAGTGCCCCTGTGGAGCCGACAGCGGAAAGCTCCGCCGTACCGGCAAATCTGCCCACAATGACACTGTCCACCATATTATAAAGCTGCTGAAAAATCTGCCCCGTCATAAGCGGCAGACAGAAAGACAGTATTCTTTTGAGCGTATTTCCCTGAGTCAAATCCCTGACCATAGTCTTAGTTTTACCTCATTTTTGATTTATTGAATGCATCGGGTAAAAACTCTTTCAAGGTCGTTTTTAAATAATCTGTTTCGCCCTTTGCCGTTATTATTACGAAATCTTCGCCGCAGAATTCAGCCATAACCTGTCTGCACGCTCCGCACGGATAAAAGTATTCTTCGCTTTTTCCGCCTTTATTGCCTGTCACAGCTATTTTCACGAACTCTTTTTCTCCGTCGGCAACAGCCTTGAAAAAGGCAGTTCTTTCGGCACAGACAGTCAGAGAAAAAGAGGCATTTTCAATATTACAACCGGTATATACTTTTCCGCTTGCCGTAAACAATGCCGCCCCGACATTACAGCCTGAATAGGGCGCATAGGCTCTCCGGCTTGCTTCAACAGCCGACCTGATAAGTTCGGTATCTGTCATTTCAGTTCTCCCTGCATTTTAGGTCATCAAGTGTTTCTGCTTTTGCAGCAGTCAGAAGAGCAACCTCCATCATAGCGGTAAAGCCGGTGCTCCTCTCATCAGGAGAAAGTTCGTCAAATGGCTCATAACACAAATCGGATATTGTGCAGATAGCAAGCGCCCTTTTGCCGAGTCTCATGGCGTTCATATAGAGTGCGGCAGCCTCCATCTCAACCGCAAGGCAGCCCATTTTTGCCCAGTCGGTCGACTTGCGGGTATCGTTATAGAAAACATCCGTGGAAAACAGACTTCCTGTTTTAAGTTCAATATTCTTCTCTGCTGATGCCGCCTTTGCAAGTGAGAGCAAATCAAAATCGCACACTGGGGCAACGGTTCCGCTCAGCCCGTACTGGCTTGCAAAGTCCGAATCGGTGCAGGCGCCTGTCCCCGCCACAAGATCCATCAGTTTGCACTCAGGGGAAATCGATCCGGCGCTGCCTATCCTGATTATATTCTGAACATCAAAAAATTTAAAAAGCTCGTAACTGTAAATTCCTATTGACGGCATACCCATACCGCTTGCCATAACTGACACTTTAACTCCGTTATATGTGCCTGTATAGCCCTTTACGCCTCTGACATTGTTGACGGGAACCGGATTTTCAAGAAATCTCTCAGCCGTAAACTCTGCCCTGACAGGGTCGCCCGGCATAAGAACGGTCTTGCCGAAACCCGTATCATTCATCAGCTTGATATGAGGTGTTTCAATCTTTGCCAAGGTTATCCCTCCAGTGTTTTTGCTATTCTTACTATTCTGCTTGTGCCGAGGCGTGAAGCTCCGAGTTTAATAAACCTTTCCGCGTCATCCAATGAGGATATGCCGCCTGCAGCCTTTATTTTTACGTGCGGGCTGACATTTTCAGCAAAAAGCCGGATATCGTCAAAGGTTGCGCTCGAAGTTGAAAAACCGGTTGAAGTCTTGATGTAATCCGCTCCCGATTCGCTTACTATGCGGCACATCTTTATTTTTTCTTCTTCGGTAAGCAGACAGGTTTCAATTATGACTTTAAGGATTTTGCCCTCACAGGCCAGCCTGACCGCTTTTATCTCATTTAGCACAAAGTCAAAGTCGCCGTCTTTGAGAGCGCCGATATTTATCACCATATCTATTTCATCCGCTCCGTTTGATACCGCATCCTCCGTCTGAAAAACTTTCGATGCGGTTGTATCATAACCGTTCGGAAAACCGATAACGGTGCATACGGCAATTCTGTCACCCACATATTCCTTCGCCCGCCTGACGAACGACGCGGGAATACAGACGCTTGCCGTGCCGTATCTGATACCGTCATCACAGACAGTGCGTATTTCACTCCACGTAGCCGCGGGAGAGAGCAGTGTATGGTCGCATTTTGAGAGAATCTCTTTAAGTTCCATATATATTCTCCTGTGAGTTCTCAGTTCTGAACCGTAAAACTATATGTTGCAGGTTTTGAAGTTTCGGCATATGCATTAAGCGCCACAACCTGTACCTTATATGAGCCGCTGTCAAGTTTGCCTAAATTAACATCGTATTTGTCTTCTTCAAAAAGATACATATACTTGCCCGAGAAGTTATCGCTTGCGAAAGGCATACCGTTCCTTGTAACGCTGACCTTATAGCTTTCGACAACATATTTGTCGCTTGCTCCGGTAAAAGTAAGCACAGTGTTTCCGCTTTCGTCAACAGCGGTTGAAAACTCGGTATTATCTCCCCATTCGGGGGGCATATCTCTTTTTTTCATACGGGCATAAGAATACTCGTAGTTCTTATCGGCAAGACCTGTAAGATAATATTCGTTTGAGAAGAACGTGTCGGTAATCAGATCGTAAGGCATTATCCTTACATTACCTTCCGCGTCCGCCTCAACAATATAAAACTGAGCGGCTTTTTCCGTTTCGTAGGGGAAATTGCCCGCAATAGCGTCAAGCTCTGTTTCAAAATAGCTCAGAGTGCCGCAGCCCAAAGCGGTATAACTCCCCTGCCAAATGGAACGGGGATCATTGACCGGGTAATGGGAGTGACCGGAAAAATCTATTACCTGGGGATACTTCCTCAACACCTTGGTTATATCAAAATCTCCCCAGTTAACACTGCCGTAAACGGTAGCAAACGGTGCCGGATGCTGAAAAACGAAAACGGGCTTATCACCGGTATCGGCTATTGCTTCCCTTATCTGTGAATCAATCCAGTCAAGTTTGGCCTTGAAAGTTTTACCGTCATCGCAATACGAGGCAAGTATGAAATGATAACCGTTGATGACCGCGTGAGTATCAAGCGACCTGCCCATTTTCTTCTCCCAGAGTCTTGCGCCTTCGGATGCGTCAACGTCACGTGTGGCAATATATTCATGATTGCCCGTGCATATCAGCATCTCGGTTTCGCTTCTGAGATTCTCCGCTATTATTTTATTGAATATGTCGTATTCCTTTTCGTATCCCGTTGTGGCAACATCGCCAGCAAGGGCAAGAGCGTCAAAACCTTTGTAATCCTGAGCCGCAGAATAGTCATACATAAAGCTTATGAGCTTTTCAAGACGCTTTGCCTCTTCCTGTTCTTCTTCTCCGTTAAGATGAACGTCGCTGCAAACCGCAAAACGGACAACAGGAGTAAAATCTGCCGGGGTTTTGGTAGGTTCCGCATCTCCGGAGGGAATCCCGGCGCTGAACATTGACAGAATCACATACAGTCCCGCGACTGTTTTTGCAAGCAAGGTTCTTGCAGCATTCATAAATGAAAACATATTTTATAACTCCAAATATAAAAGGGCAGTAAAAACTGCCCTGAGTTTACATCATCAATCAAGTATTTCGCCTATGAGGCCCGGCGTTGCGCCTGCCGCATTTGATTCATCTGTATCAATATGCATGGCGAGCGCATACTTGGGACTGACTCTTACAACAACGTCATCAAAGATAAGTGAACGGCCTTCCGAATCAATCCTGACGGAAACAATCTGCTTATCTTTAAGACCGTATTTTTCGGCATCCTCGGGAGTGGCGTGAATATGCCTCTTGGCGGCAATGACGCCTTCCTTGAGTTCAACTTCTCCGTTGGGACCTACAAGTTTACAAGCACCGCTGCCTGCTACATCTCCGCTCTCCCTGATGGGGGCTTCAACGCCTATTGAACGAGCATCGGTAAGGGATAATTCAACCTGACACTCCGGACGTACGGGACCGAGAATTGAAACTGCGGGAAACTGGCTCTTTGTGCCGATAACCGCAACTCTCTCGTTACTCGCAAACTGACCGGGCTGTGAAAGCATCTTCTTGACGGTAAGTTCATAGCCCTTGCCGAAAAGAATTTCAAGCGCTTCCTGTGTTACGTGAACATGTCTGGCTGATGTTTCAATAAGGACTTCTTTTTTCATTTAACTTTGACTCCTTTACGGTAATTACCAGGCAATATTATAAGAAGTGGAGGTAAGGAACGGAATTACTACTCCGGCCTTATCAAAGTTAATTGTCCAGTAGGAATCATAAACAGCGGTAAGAACATGACCGGTTTCGGCATCTACCGTAACCTTGACTGTGCTTGAAGGATAGTTCATTGCTGCGGTGCCGACTATACCTGCGGCAACACCGGGGATATTATCATTGACAACGCCGGGAAGAACTACGTTGAATGCCTTGGGAGCATGACCCTGACCGTGAGTAACGGATGAAGATTTGCCGTCTGCAACAGTGGTGATGGTAATGGTATAAACGCCGTCTTTTTCGGTGCAGGTTGCGCTCTTAACGTCACCCTCTGTGAGCTTTGAGGACCAGGTTTCATTCTCAACCGGGAATGCTTTTTTATCGGAAAGGACTTCCTTACCCTTGCTGTTCTTGGCAAGCTGATCGCCGATAAATTTGTCAGCGCCGCCGAGCAATCTCAGAACGCCGTTGATTGCGCTGGGAAGAGTCATGCTTCCTGCAAGAGTGATCTTGGAGTAGTTCTGGGTAATCGACTTTGCATCGGGTTTAACTTTATTTATGGATTCATTGAAATATTTAACTATCTCTGCCTTGCCTTCCGGAGCTTTCTTTGCTTCGGTTGTTGACTCTGTTTCTTTTTCTGTGGTTGTTTCTGCTTCGGTAGCCTCTGTTGAGGATTCGCTTTCAGCAGCTGTTGAGGCCTCGGTTGCCTCTTCACTTGCTGCAGACTCATCCGTTAAAGATTCTTCTGTCTGAGAAGCGGTCTCGGTAGCCTCAGTTGCTTCTGTTGCGATTTCGGGTTCGGTTGCTTCAGTAGCAGCTGTCGTTTCGGCATTTTCTTTCGCACCGCAGGCGGCAAAGGAAAGAACAATGGCAAGAGCCATCATAACAGCGATAATTTTCTTCATAACAATACTCCTTCAAATAAATAGTTGGTTTTGCCGGCATATTTGCCGACTTTAGAGAAATTATATTATATATTATAAAAAAATGCAATAGTAAAAATCAAACAAAATTCCGTATTGACGCTTATGTCAGTTTTATCCGGCACAGTATTTATTCCGCAAAATAAAAATCAGGACCGGGAACGGCGTTTCCGATTACGTCGGGATTCGCTTCATTTAAAACTTCCATGGTTTTGTCACAGATTTTATTCATATCTTCTCCGTAAATGAAAACCAGATGGCAACCCGGAACGGTTGCAGCAGCAAGCTCCTTTGTCTCAAAATATCCCAGTGAATAAAGGGTATTGCTTCCGATTTCAAAAAGATTTGCAAAATTACTTGACACTTCTGCAAATGTAATAAACTCACTGATGATATCGGGATTTGCTTCAATATAATCCGAGCGGGCAATAATGCAGCCCATAGCAAGACCGGAATCGGAAATCTTCTCAATTTCATCCTCAAGGTCAAGAGCAATTCTGTATTTCTCATTTTCCGAGGCAGTTTTTGCAGCATCGGGCTGCGGAAGAATGCAAACCTCTGCCTTCCCTTCTTTTATCATAGTTTCAAGCTCCGAAGCAGAGGCAACATATTCAGCCTTAACATCTTTTTCAGGGTCAAGATCATTCTCGGAGAGAATATAATCAAATATGCATTCCGCGGCAGTACCTTCACCGCAGGAATAAACAGTTTTACCCTTTAAATCGGATATGCTTTCAATACTGTCTCCGTTCTCAACAACCTGCAGATAACCGAGCGAGACGACCGCAAGAACTTTTATTTTTCCTCCGTTTTTATTCCACAGACTTGCGGCGGTTTCCAACGGAACTGTTGCTATATCGGCTTCACCGTTTTCAATGAGGGAAGATATCTTTTCGGGCGAGTCATAATAGGTCACATCGTAACCGTAGGCTCTGTCCTCTTTCATCTTTGCAAGGCCGAGACCGACCGGCCCGGAAAGGGCGGCAACCTTTGTCTTAACCTCTTTCTCTATTGAGGATGTTTCCTCCTGCGAGGTAATCAGGTGCAAATCATCATCCTTACCGCAGGCGGTCACGGAAAGTATCATCACAGCGGCCAGCAAAAGGCAAACCGCCATATTTAATCTTTTCATTGCTGTATCTCCCGTAAATTAATTATCAAAGATAATCCTTGAGTTTTTTGCTTCTTGAAGGATGACGCAGTTTGCGCAGCGCCTTTGCCTCAATCTGACGGATACGTTCACGGGTTACATTAAACTCCGCTCCAACCTCTTCAAGAGTATGCGAATGGCCTCCTTCAAGACCGAATCTGAGTTTGAGCACCTGCGCCTCCCTGGGCGTGAGAGTTTTGAATACATCATCAAGCTGCTCTTTGAGAAGCATCATTGAGGCTGCCTCGGAGGGCGAGGGGGCATCTTCGTCCGGGATGAAATCACCGAGGTGACTGTCTTCCTCTTCGCCTATGGGAGTTTCAAGCGAAACAGGCTCCTGGGCAACACGCATAATATCGCGTACCTTCTCCGCAGTCATTCCGAGTTCCTCGGCAATTTCTTCCGCTGTGGGATCTCTGCCGTTTTTATGGAGAAGCTGACTGCTAGTCTTCTTGACTTTGTTTATCGTTTCAACCATATGAACGGGTATTCTTATGGTCCTTGCCTGGTCGGCTATGGCCCTTGTGATTGCCTGCCTTATCCACCAGGTTGCATATGTTGAAAACTTAAAGCCCTTGGTATAATCGAATTTGTCAACCGCTTTGATAAGACCGAGATTTCCTTCCTGAATAAGATCAAGAAACTGCATTCCCCTGCCCACATAGCGTTTTGCGATGCTGACAACAAGGCGCAGGTTCGCCTCCGCAAGGCGTTTTTTCGCCTGCCTGTCGTCATCTGCTATTCTTATGGCAAGCTCAATTTCTTCCTCGGGGGTCAAAAGCGGAACCTTGCCTATCTCTTTGAGGTAAACCTTGACGGGGTCATCAATGTTGACATTCTTTTCGTCAATCACACCCATTTCGGATGTCTTGGGGATATCGATATCAAAATTTTCGATGTCGCCGCTCGCCATATCGTCAAGAACCTCAATGTTTTCGGCCTCGAGGGTTTCATAGAGCTTATCAAGCGCTTCAACCTCGATATTCATTTCGAGCATAGCGGTATCGATATCCTGAGTTGTAAGTCTGCCGTTTGCCTTGCCTTTTTCAATCAGCATTTTGAACGGATTTACCCTTTTTTCATTTTCTTCCATATTCTCCTCCGTACCTTACGGGACCGGCACATTTTACCGCCGACGTCCCGATTATTTCTTAAATGAATTGAGAAACTCTGCGTCGCTCATTTCCGCAGGATTTGCAGTTCCTTTTGCCGCCTCCTGCTTTAGGACGGCGATACAGTCTTCACACTCTTTAACCGTATTTCCGATTAATTCACCGTTTACTTCAAGAAGCGATATTGTACCCATCTCGTCTGCCGAAAACTCCGATGCGAACATCGCAGGAGTCGTGGCATAATTGTTTTCGATAAGGTATATCAAATGTGTTATTACTCTTTTGTTGAAGTCGGTAATGAAATCATCCGGGGTGAATTTATCTTTGATGTCTTTGTAGAAAGCCGGGTTTTTCATCAGGGAAGTTATAAGCCTTTCTTCCGCTTTTGCCGCCCTCAGATTACCGGCTTTCTGAGGATTGTTTTTATCCTCAAAGCTGTTCGTTATTACTTCGAACTCGTCTCTTTCGCGTTCGGCTTTCCGCCGCTTTCTCAATTTTCCGTAGGCCATCTTGATTTGACCTTCAAGCGCCTCTTTGCTGATGCCGAATTCATTTGAAAGGCGCAATGAATATATATCCCTTTCAACCGGAGAACAGCCTGCAAGAATTTCCGCGGCAGACGACAGGAATTTGGCTTTACCGTCATCGGTTCTGATATCAAAATGCCTCATCTGCTCATTGAGGGCATATTCAACTCTGTTTGCCGCTCCTTCAATCAGGGAAATAAATCTCTCTCTGCCGTAATTACGGATTATCTCATCGGGATCCTTACCGCCCTCCATATTGATAACCTTGGTTCTGATGCCGGTGTTATTCAGGATGGAAAGCACTCTCGCCGTTGCCTTTTTTCCCGCTTCATCGTTATCATAGCAAATCAGAACCTCATCCGCATATCTTGACAGGATGTTTGCCTGCTCCGAAGTAAACGCTGTGCCGAGACAGGCAACTGCGTTCGTGAAACCTGCCTGATGAAGCGCAATGACATCCATCTGACCTTCAACGACTATCAGCTTTTTTTCGGAATTGTTTTTTGCAAAATTCAGCCCGAAAATTACGTTACCTTTCTTGTAAACCGGGGTATCGGAAGTGTTGACATATTTGGGTTTTGAATCGTCAAGCACTCTTCCGCTGAAAGCTACGACATTGCCGCGCAGGTCTATAATCGGAAACATAATTCTGTTTCTGAAATTGTCATAGCAGCCTGATTTTCCGTCGCGCCGTCTGGCAAGATTGGCGAGAACCAGATCCTGCTCCGTATAGCCCTTGCTTTTCAGGTAATTCGTAAGAGCGTGCCAGTCATCCGGCGCATAACCCAGACCAAAGTGAGTTATGGTTTTTACACTGAGCCCGCGCTTCGCGTAATACTCCAGTGCGTGCGCATTTTCTTTTTTATACAGTTCGGAATTGAAGAACCTTGCCGCCTCTCTGTTGGCGCTCAGAATTCTCAGCCTTATCTTTGCGTAGGAATCATCGTAACCGTCATCCGGCATTGAGATGCCCGCGAGGTCCGCTCCGCGTTTGAGCGCCTCAACATAATCAAGATTTTCCATCCTCATTATGAAGTTAATCACATCTCCCCCGGCACCACAGCCAAAACAATAAAAAGAATTGGTATCGGGAAATATGGTGAAAGACGCTGTCTTTTCATTGTGGAAGGGGCAAAGTCCCTTCATATTTTTACCCGCTCGGGTCAGATTGACATAGGATGATACAACATCCTCTATTCTGAGTCTGTCGTGCAGATCCTGGATGAACGCCTTGCTTACGGCCATTGGCTTCACCTCACTTATAAAGCCCGGTGCAAGGATATATTATTTTAAGGATTTTCTGTAGTAGATGAATGAAGATGCGGAAACCAGAAGAAGAATGCCCACAGCCGAGCCGAGTATGGCATAAAGGGTTTTGCTCTCCCTGACAGGCTTCTCCGGCTGAATTACATCCTGAGACGAGCTCTCATCACCGGAGTAGTAACCGGGGTCGACATAAACACCGGTGTCCTGCATACTGCTTGTATCAGAATCCGGATAGGTTTCGTAAGTTATCTGAACATCATCTGTGTAAACAGGAATATCCTCGTATGTTTCCGAAACGGTGGTATAAGACGGTCTGTCACCTGTTAAGGGTTCTTCCTGGGACCTGTAAGTTGTCATATCGTACGCCTTGGTTGTCGTGGGCACACTGGGAGCAGTTGTCGAAGACAAATCACCGGAAGTTGTACTTGAATCCGCCTGTGTGGTTGAGGTATCGGTCTGTGAAGTACTGCTGTCCTCATTACCCGTTGTAGAGGTGACGGCATCGGAGGGGTTTATCGCCGTATGGGGTTCACGGGGTGCGGCAGTGGGAGGGGTTCTGCCCGACTGCCGGTTATTCGACGGCGTAAGGCTCTCTGCCGTGCTGTCACTTGCGGCAGTTGATTCTGTGCTTTCCTGCGAAACGCTTTCCTGCGAAGCGCTTTCCGTTTCCCTGGACTGGCGGGAAGTAGTTGTTACCGCTCCGATGGGCAACAGGAAAAATGTCATCAAAACGGCTGTTATACATAGCGCCGTTACTGTCATTGTCAATCTTTTCATAATGAACCTCTTTAATCGGTATAGCTCCAGCCCCTGGGGACATATATGTCATTAAAGGTCTTAACGGCATATCTGTCGGTCATTCCGGCGATGTAATCGCAGGCGGCAAGCTCGCTGCCTTCCGTTCTCGCTATTCTGACAAACTGACCGGGCATCTTTTCCGGATACTTGGTAAAATAACCGTAAAGCGATTTAAGCATTAAATCCGCCTTTGCTTCTTCGCTCTTACAGATGGGGTTGGTATAGACGTTGTCAAACATAAAGTTATGAAGCATATCAAAAACCATATGAATTCCCGGGGAAAGCCCGATGTTTTCTTTGCTGTTCAATATACAGTCCATAACAAGGGTGTTTATTCTCTCACTCTTGGAATAGCCGAGAACATCGCGTATTTCCGTAGGTATATCATCCTCGCAGAGTATTCCGGCGCTTTCTGCATCGTCAATATCATGATTGATATATGCTATTCTGTCAGCCAGGCGTACAATTCTGCCCTCAAGCGTACATGCGTCATCGCCGCTTGTGTGTCTCTCAATTCCGTTACGCACTTCATAGGTCAGGTTTAACCCTTCGCCGTTTTTTTCAATTTTATCAACTACCCTCAGACTCTGCTCGTAATGCTTGAAACCGTATGGGCAGACACCTGCAAGCGCTCTCTCCCCTGCGTGACCGAAGGGAGTGTGGCCGAGATCGTGGCCGAGGGCAATCGCTTCAGTCAGGTCTTCGTTGAGCCTGAGCGCCCTCGCAATGGTCCTGGCTATCTGGGAGACTTCAAGGGTATGGGTCAGACGGGTGCGGTAATGATCCCCCTCGGGTGAAAGAAAAACCTGTGTTTTATGCTTTAATCTTCGAAATGCACCGGAGTGAATTATCCTGTCTCTGTCACGCTGATAATCCGTGCGGTATTCATCCGTTCTAGCTTCGGGCTTTGCTCTGCCCTTTGTATTTTCGGAGAAAGCCGCAAACGGAGAAAAAATGGTTCTCTCTACTTCATAGGTAAATTCCTTTCCGAAAGACATATCTTCACTCCTTTCACTATATTAATACACACGGTTTTTCAAAATCCCTGCAAAAATAAGTGAACAATTTGTAAATTGTCGGTTTTGCGCCTTACGCTTCACTTGACACAGGCTTGCCGGAAATCTATAATGTTAGACATGTATAACATTTTACGATGAGGTATGCAAATGGAAAAGTATGATATAACCGGCATGGCGTGCGCTGCGTGCAGTGCAAGAATTGAAAAGAAAATATCCGGTCTTAAAGGAGTGGACTACTGCGCGGTAAACCTGCTTGCCAATTCAATGACAGTAGACGGAACCGCAAGTGAGGAACAGATTGTATCCGCAGTTAAATCCATCGGCTACGGTGCATCACTCGCATCAAGAATCGAAACTCCGAAAAGAGATGATACATATAAAGCGGAATCAAGGAAAATCCTCAGGCGTCTGGCGGTTTCCCTTTCTTTTCTTGCAGTGCTGATGTATTTCTCAATGGGCGGTATGATCGGTCTTCCGCAGCCCGGGGTTTTAACCGGAGGAGTTATTCAAGCCGTTCTTGCCCTTTGCGTAATAATTGTCAACAGAAGGTATTTCATAAGCGGCACAAAGGGCCTTATACATTTTTCCCCGAATATGGATACTCTGATAGCTATCGGTTCGGGAGCTGCATTTTTATACAGCACATACATTCTCATTACATCTTTGGCAACCGGTGAAAAAGCCGGCGACTTCTATTTTGAGTCTGCTGCCATGGCAATTACTCTCGTAACTCTCGGTAAATTCCTGGAAGCCCGGTCAAAAGGCAAAACCACAAACGCGGTCAACGCCCTGATCGACCTGACGCCGAAAACTGCAAATGTAATCCGGGACGGTGAAGAGATATGCATCCCTGCCGCGGAACTTGCTGAAGGAGACATCTTTGCGATAAGATCCGGTGAAAGCATTCCGACAGACGGAGAAATACTCAAAGGTAACGGGAGTATTGACGAGTCCGCGCTTACAGGCGAGAGCGTCCCTGCGGATAAAGCCGAAGGTGAGAAAGTCTTTGCGGGCACAATAATCAAAGCGGGCTATTTCGAATGCCGCGCCACACGGACAGCAGAAAACACGACCCTGTCAAAAATAATCCGTCTCGTTGAAGACGCGAGCAGCGGAAAAGCTCCTATTTCAAAAACCGCAGACAAGGTTGCGGCTGTTTTTGTTCCATGCGTTATGATCATTGCCCTTATAACATTTATAATCTGGCTCGCAATCGGTGCCTCGTTTGCCGATGCGCTGACAAGAGGAATATGCGTGCTTGTAATCAGCTGCCCGTGCGCGCTCGGTCTTGCCACGCCGGTTGCAGTTACGGCAGGCTCCGGAACAGGTGCAAAACTGGGGATACTGTTCAAAACAGCGGCGGCAATTGAAGAAACAGGCCGTGCGCAGATTGCCGTGCTGGATAAAACGGGAACGGTAACCGAGGGAAAGCCATCCGTCACAGATATTATACCCGTAGAAAATGAAAGCGAAAACGACCTTCTTTCCGATGCGTTTGCCCTGGAAAAAATGAGCGAGCATCCGATTTCAAGGGCGATAATCGACTGTTGCATTGAAAGAGAAATCGAAACAAAGGAAATAGACGGCTTTACCGTGGAACCCGGAAAAGGACTTAAAGGAAGGCTTAACGGTGCTCCGCTCAGAGCCGGAAACAGTTCATATATAAGCGAAATCGCAAGTATTCCCGATGAATTAATCTCCCGCGCAAACGCCTTTGCCTCGCAGGGAAAAACCGTAATCTGGGTGTCAAAAGAGGCAAAACTCCTCGGTATGATTGCAGTTTCCGATACTGTAAAGCGCGACAGCGCCGAAGCGATTGACAGGCTTAAAGCCATGGGCCTTAAAACAGTATTGCTTACCGGAGATAAAAAGGAAACCGCTGCGGCGGTTGCCGAAGCAACAGGTATTGACACTGTTATATCGGAAGTGCTTCCCGATGACAAGGAAAGCCGCATTTCAGCCATGCGAAAAGAAGGAAAAGTTGTTATGATAGGCGACGGAATAAACGATGCCCCCGCGCTTGCAAGCGCAGATGTGGGTATGGCCATAGGAGCGGGCACAGATATTGCTATAGACTCCGCAGACGCCGTTCTTATGAATTCAAGTCTCAACGATGCCGCCACTGCCGTCAAGCTCGGAAAAGCCGTGCTGAAAATCATAAAACAAAACCTGTTCTGGGCTTTTCTTTATAACAGCATCTGCATTCCTCTCGCAGCAGGAGTTTTCATTCCCTTCACGGGTTGGGAATTGAGCCCGGCGATAGGCGCGGCCGCCATGAGCCTGTCCAGCTTCTTTGTGGTCACAAATGCTCTGCGTCTGAACAGGTTCAAAGCATTTGAATGATGCGCACATTTATGGCCCGAAACAACCCGCGACCACTAAATATCGTATAAATTTTAAGAAAAATAATATAGTTTTTGAACAAATTGTGTTGACATCCTTAATTATAAGTGATATTATTTATTTCGTAACAGCATCAAAAAAGCGATGCAATATTTTGAGAAGGACGGTCAATATCTATGAAAAAGACTCTTGCTGTAATGTTTGCAGTGCTGTTTGCTCTCTCCTGTATGGTAGCCGTTAATGCGGCAGATGCAAATGCCGAAGCAAACGAAAACAATGTTCAGGTGGTCAACACTTTACCCGACACCATCAATGTAAACTACAACACCAACAAAACCTGCGAATACTGCGGAAAGGTCTGCGCCGATTCAGCTGATTACGCCGCTCATCTTGTTTCCTGCGATCAGTATTCAAAGTTTATGGGCAATGCAGGCGCAGCAAACCTTGTTTGCTACTACTGCGGCGCTAAATTCAAAAACGAAAAGAACTTTAACCTTCATTGCGCAACTTACGTAAATGTTAAGGATCACGTAGCCGCCTGCCCCTACAGCGGAGAAGATTATCTTGATCTTGACGGTGACGGCGTACCCGGCTGCCCCTGCACATTCAACACCAAGGCTGAGTATGATGCTCACAAAGCACAGTGCCCCTACAAGGATCAGTACAGCACAATCGGTTATCTCCATCTTCTTGTTTCCCAGGTTAAAGATCTGGTAGGCAATATGTTCAAGGGTATCGACTGGGGCGGAGTTCTCGGCGGACTCAAAGCTATCTTCGCCGGTTTCGACCTTGGCGCTCTCAAAGACATCGGTTCCTCGATTCTCGGCGCTCTCGGCATCAGCCTTTAATTATTATTAACACTGAGCCTGCTGTCATTTATGGTGGCAGGCTTTATTTTTACCTGTTCGGAGTGATGAATTATGATATTTAACCCGGGTTTATTAAAAATGAATGACGGCAGGACGGTAACCGACACTTCCCTGTGGCCGGAAAGGCGAAAGGAACTGCTTGATATCCTTTCAAGGGAAGAATACGGCTATATGCCGGCAAAGATGGGAGAAACTGTCTTTAATGTCAAGGACGGGGATGACCGCTGCTGCGCCGCTTTTGCCAAGCACGAAATATATGAGGTGTCCTTCCCTACGGAAAAAGGAACCTTCTCTTTTCCTTTTTCCCTCATAACTCCTGCAACCGAAGGCAAACACCTTCTTTTTATGTTTATGAATTTCACTGACAATCTTTACGGCAGATACCTTCCGCTTGAAGAGATAATCGCCAACGGGTTTGCGCTTGCTCTTATATGTTATAAAGATGTGACATCGGATGACGGCGATATGGGCAACGGCCTGTCGGGAATGTACGTAAGACCGTCCGACGGCACAGGATACGGAAAAATATCTCTATGGGCATTCGGAATAAGCCGCGCTCTCGACTGCCTCACAGGCAGAAACGATATTGACTTTGACAATGTTGCCGTCATAGGCCACTCACGCCTCGGAAAAACCGCCCTGTGGTGCGGAGCCAATGATGAGAGATTCAAGTATTCAATATCAAGCTGCTCGGGTTGCGGCGGAGCGTCATTTGAACAGATTAAGCGTAAAGGCGCGGAAACCATTGCGGATATGAACAGGAATTTCCCCTTCTGGTTCTGCGAAAACAGACAAAAATACGCCGACAGAAGTCTGCCGATGCCGTTTGACCAGCATTTTCTGCTGGGAGCCATTGCTCCGCGAAGAGTTCTTATCGGCTCAGCTATAATGGATAACTGGGCGGATCCGTACTCGGAGCAGCTTTGCTGTATTGCGTCATCACCCGCATTTGAGCTTTCCGGGAAAGGATTCTGCGGGAAAGAAGAGCCTGCTGTTACCGGAGATAACTTTGATGAAGGAAGAATAGCATACCACCTGAGAGACGGCTGCCATTTCCTCGCCCGCTCAGACTGGCATATATATATGGACTATATTAAAAAAAATATAAACAATGACTGACAAGACTTTTAGAATCCTGTTTGTGCGCCACGCCGAATCGCTCGGAAATACGGGCCTTACCGAGTATCCTCCCTTCCACAGGGATGATCCGCCGCTTTCTGAGAACGGACTCATTCAGGCGAAAAAACTTGCCGACAGTTTTGACGTCGGCGACATAACAAAACTATATTCGAGCACGCTTATAAGGGCTATACAGACTGCGTACCCTGTTGCGGAAAAACTGAATCTGCCTCTTTATCTTCTTCACTCTGTTATGGAGGAAAACACTTTCACCGCCGGCACTGACATAACTTATATCAAGGAGAAATATCCGCTTGCAAAGTACTCGGATGAGGCGGTATGCTCAGGTGAAGAAACCGCTGAACAGGAGGCTGCAAGAGCCGAGAGGGCACTGGATTTAATCTTCTCGCAGGCAGAGGAAAATGAAAAGATAATGGTTGTGTCTCACGGGTCATTTTTCGGTTATCTGCTTCGCGGGTGCCTCGGCATTTCCCTGCCGGAGCCTTTCAGATGGCAGGTCGATAACTGCTCGGTTACCGGAATACTGTTTGAAAAAGGCAGAATTCCCAAGCTCTGCTATGCCAACAGCACAGCACATCTTTCTGAACGGGAGTAACAAAATGGACGGATTATACACAAAAATATGGCATAAATATATGAAATCATCCCTGGGTGTTCTTGAACACTCCGTCGGTATACCCACGCCCGACGCATCATCACCAATAGTTCCTGACCCGGAGGCTGAACTCACACTGGTTGCCTGGGGCGATCCGCAGATATCGTCACTCTCCCCTCTGCGCTCTGCAAGACTCTCAGCTGCCTGCCGTGACATAGCAAATATAAACGGTAAAATAGACGCGCTTATGCTGCTGGGGGATATCACCGAATACGGCAGAGAATGCGAATACAGAATGGCAGCCGATATCATCGGGACTGTCAGTGATAAGTTTGACACTTTTCTCTGTGTATCCGGCAATCACGATGTAAGATTCAGGGATTACTCCCGTCAGCTGAAGAAATTCGAAAATTTCGTCTCGAAAATCAAGGGAGGCCTTATTTCCGGAAACGGACATTATTATTTTTCAGTCCACATCAAAGGCTATAAATTCATAATGATGGGCACCGATTCAAATACGCTCGAGGATGCCTATATCAGCGATGAGCAGCTTAAAAACCTTGAGGATGATCTCGATGAAGTTAAAGACGGAAAACCCGTGTTTATTCTCAATCATCAGACGCTTAAAGGCGATAACGGCCTGCCGATTACCTGGCTCGGAAAAGGAGATTGGCGTGGCTCGGTCGGTGATCAGTCGGATAAAATCAAGGAAATATTTGACAGGCACAAAAATATAGTATATATAACGGGTCATCTTCACTACGGAGTGAGTAGGTATAACTTTGAGGACCACGGCTCTTACAAGGCGCTCTCCGTCCCCACGGTAGGAGTTATGAATCACGGAGAATATGACAAAGATTCGCAGGGATATGTGCTCTCGGTTTACAAGGACAGAATAATCGGAAGGGCACGGTCCTTCGGAGAAGGAAAATATGTTGATTCCTCAATTGAAGGCGCTGAATTTGAGATAAAGCTCGAGAAATAAAAAAGGCAATAAGAATACCGGGCACCGAAAACTTCGGTGCCCGGATTTATGTTTTATGCAGTTATAACCGGGATTCTCAGCTGTTTACCTTATCAAGAGTACCGGCAAAGAACGAGAATACTCTGTTGAACATATCGGTAATCCAGGTTAAAATGCTGAATCTGTATTCCTCGGTTACAGTTTCGCCGCAAACGGTACATACATACTCTCTTGTACCGCGGGTGAACAAACCGGCTCTCTTAATAATCTTCTTGCCGGTTGAAGGAACGGTGTGATGACCTACGGCCTTTATTTCTTTCTGCTCTGCGATAATAAGTCCGCATGTTGAGCAATACTGACCTTCGGTCTTGCCGTCCTTGACGCAGGTGGCTTTCTCACCGGGGATAACTACTATAGTGTGTCCGCCTTCAACAGCGGGAATTGTCTCCTGCGGAATGAGAATCTTGCCGCAAA
>JAILMJ010000117.1 GCA_024692685.1 Clostridia bacterium | reverse complement strand
TATTTTGCTTTTTCCGTGACAGAGTCACAGATTATTAACAACTTTTTCTGCCCGGCAAATCGCGGCAAACTGCGGCAGAATACGGCTTTTCAGGAGGCTGATCGCATTTGACAAAGATACTTTTTGTGTGCCACGGCAGGACGTCTGATAAGTGAGCAGGTCGCAATTGAACGTGCCTTATCGCGGCAAACTGCGGCAACAGCGGGTATCGACTACTACCGTTTTACTACCGTTCAGCGGACTGAAAACAGTTATGTAAAAAATATTTCAGCTTTGAAGCATATGTTCCAATACTTTTATGCAAAATAAACCGTTTTTATACAAAATAGTAGATAAAAGCAGAGTTCCATTTATAGTACAATCATTTGAAGGCTTGAAGGAATGTGCTTCCTGTAAATATGGTAAGATCTGCCGTGGAGGATGCAGACGTGATAGGCAAACTGCTAGTGGGTTGGATAAGAATTACTTTTGCAGTAGTTATAAACGATTCTTTGAACATGCGTTACCCAAAATGATAAAGCTTTTAAGTGACAGATAATACTTTCTCAAAGAACACATCTAAGAGAATAGGAAGGGGAATCTGTTGAATAATAAAAAGAAGTACTTGAAAATTTTCCTTTCAACTCTATATTTAAGCGCATTTACCTTTGGCGGAGGATACGTTATCATTACGCTCCTGAAACAGAAATTTGTTGATGAACTGCATTGGATTGACAATGACGAAATGCTCGATCTGGTGGCCATCGCGCAGTCATCTCCCGGGGCTATAGCTGTAAACGGTGCAATTGTTGTCGGGTATAAGCTTGCGGGAATTACAGGCGTTCTTGTGTCGGTTTTAGGTGCAATCATACCTCCTTTCATCATTTTAACCATTGTCTCCTTTTTTTATTCCGCCTTTAAAAAATTATTTGTGATCCAGGCGTTGCTTACCGGGATGAAGGCGGGAGTAAGTGCTGTTATTATGTCTGTTGTCTATGATATGGCAAGCGGCATTGTCACCTCAAAAGACTTTATCAATATCGGGATAATGCTTTTAGCTTTTGTTGCCAATTATTATTTGCATATCAATATTATCTTCATTATCCTGGTTACAGCTGCTTTCGGCGTGATTCGTACTCTGATCAGAGAGAGACTGGGTGGTGAAGGGAAATGATCTATATTAAGTTGTTTGTCGCTTTCCTTCAGATCGGAGCGTTCAGTTTCGGCGGTGGATATGCTGCGATGCCGTTGATCCAGGCACAGGTCGTGCAAAAGTATGCCTGGCTCTCAATTTCAGATTTTTCGGATTTGGTCACAATAGCGGAAATGACACCCGGCCCGATAGCGATAAATGCTGCAACGTTTGTTGGCAATCAAGTTGCCGGAATTGCCGGAGCGGCAATTGCTACGATTGGTGTGATACTCCCGTCTTGTATTTTTGTTACGATCTTAGCCTGGTTATATGCAAAATACAGAAAGATGAGTATCCTGCAGGGAGTTTTAAAAGCTCTTCGGCCGGCAGTGGTTGCAATGATTTTTACTGCCGGACTGAGTATTCTGCTTCCGACGCTGTTTCAGTCCGGAACGGTAACCTTTTTGCCGGGGGACATAAGGATACGGCCCGCTTTCTTGTTTTTGTGTGCATTGGTTGTCCTGAGAGTATGGAAAATAAACCCTGTCTTTGTGATGATCGGATGCGGAATAGTGGAGGTAATAGCAGAAGCGGTTGTACATGCCGTAAAATGATAAAGAAAGGAATCTTTTTGAGAAGAATGTAAGTGTCAAACCGAGACAATCCCAAAATTTGTGTAAACCTCCAATGTGATGTAGAATAGGAGCACCATGTTGGAGGTTTAATGATGAGAAACTGAAAGAATCGCAATCCAGAAGAGTATGCCCAGAGGACAAAGAGATTTGGAACCCTTGCAATCTTTTTCTCTCTAGCAAGTGAATGCGCTACCATAGTCTCCTCCAAGCTGATTCCATAGGATGGTAAGCAACAGAACGGATGCTACTTTGACATTACCAATCCTACAATCCAGGATATTTGCTAAGATCATTTTAATATAAACCATTATCATGTCATGTTATCAAAGAAACGCTGAAGATGCAAAGAATCCAATTGTTCATATTTTGGAAGTTCCATATTTATATTCTACATGACACATGATTTCGTTGTAAGAAAAAGTTCCCTAATATAATTGACCCTGATGGTTCAGCAAAAAAAGACGGCCGACTCAAAAAAGGAGCCGGCTGATAGTCTATTTATGTCGTTTTCGAGAAAACAAAATTGCTGCTAATCCTATTACAGATATCC
>JAILMJ010000102.1 GCA_024692685.1 Clostridia bacterium | reverse complement strand
CCGACCTCTTTAATTTTTGATTTAGCAAGAGAATATGTCGGCTTATCGGCAAACTTAATATAAGTATACTTGTTATCGCTCTGAGACTCAAAAATCTTGTTTATCGTTTCTGTATTATATTCAGAGGCGACATATCCGTTTTTTACATAAAAATTCAGCTTATTTGAGTCGGCCTGCGGATATTTGAATTCAGATGAAAATTTGTGATCTCTTGAGATTTCTTCTCTAGTAACACAGAAATAATCATATGAAATAAAGTCCGTTTCGTCGCTGTCGTCAAATGTTACGTCAATATAGTAATAGTCATCGCCGGAGCGTATGAAGTTCCAGCCGTGGCTTCCCTTTGCCGTTCCGACAACATAGCCGCAGATAAATCCGAGCCTTCTCATAATATCCTCAAAAGCAAAGGAATATCCGCTGCAAACCGACTTCCCGTTGATAATCGCACCATATGCAGTGTTCACCTGTTGTTGCGACGGCGTTTGAATATCAGCATCAATATTTGAAACGCTTGTTGCGTATGTGACTGTTTTGCATAGCATATCGTGAACAAACTTGATTTTTTCATAATCCGAGCTGTAACCTAACGCTTCAGATACAATTTCCCCGACTTTCTTTTCGTATGTCGCTGTCATTGTTTCTCTTGCCGAAGCGTCCGCTCCAAAGCTCCAACAAGAAATATTCACTTCCAATGTGCCGTTTTCCCAAAGTGATTTATATCCGCCTTTAAGAAAGAAATACTCGGGATAATCATAATAAAATGCGGCGTTCGCTTTTGACAAATCGGAATCATAGTCTTTGGCGGTTTCAATTGTAAACCTTGTATTATTTGATTTAATGCAACTGTGAATAGCTCTGTAAATCAACTTTGATTTATCATTCAGCTGCCCGTAAAAATATCTGTTTTCAACTGTCTCCGAAGTATTGTCACGGTAAACGGGATTTGTGACAGACGGTTTTACTGTAACAGGCGAAACCGTGGTCGCAGTAGTGGCAATAGTGCTTTTTGACGAAGGTTTTGCGGTGAGCGTTGCTTCTGATGATATGTCGGCTTCAGTTGTACTTTCGGTTGATTTCGCGGTCACTGTGGTAGTTTCGCGGTTTTGAGCGGAAGTGACAGCCGTTGTTGTCTCTCTTGTCGTTTGCGTAATTACCGTTGTGCTTTCCGAAGTCTGTAAGGATTCATCTATTGTTGAAACTTCGGGAACGGAAGACCCGGTATACGTAACTGTTTCGGATTGAGTTGAGGATTGAGTTGAGGATTGAGCAGAAATGAAGCGGGAAGTGTCTGAATCATCTGCGTTTTTGCCGCAAGAGCAAAATGATACAAATAAGCAAAAAGTCAGAATCAGAACTGAAACTTTTTTCACTCAGATACCTCCCGAAATAATTTATCAGAATTCAGTAATAACAGGGTTTATTTTTTTGCCGGTCAGCAGACCTAAGAAATATCTGAAGAACGCAGGAATTTTTTCGGATGTACTGAATTCATTTCCGCTGATTGTGAAAAGGTCGTTTGCCTGCTGATTGTTGTCTGCGTCGTAGAATTCTCTCCATCTGAGAAGTCTGGAAGTGTAGTTGCCGTCTTCCGTGATATCAATAACTCTGCTGCCTCTGTCATAATCACCGTAGGAATTAAAGCCTGCTCCGGGAGTGCTGACAAGGTCTATGTTTTTATACTTTATTTCCATAGTGTTTTTATGGTCGTGACCGGTGAACATCGCAAGCACATCGCCCTGTTCAACCATTGCGTCTATCTGGCCGTTTGTGTAGTTCGGGGGACAGGGAGATTCTCCGAGTTTTCCTTTTGTGCCTTCCGGCAGTTTATAGTATTTGCCGTCTCTTTCGATTGACCCTTCTGTTCCTTCTTCGCATTCCTCAAGCAAACCGTAGATTTCGGGAACAACTATATGCTGGAATGCAAGTGAAGGAACGGGATTACCTTCATTAGCGGCTTTGAGTTCATTGCTCTTTTTTACATACCATTCAATCTGATCCTTATGAACGCAACCGTAACCGCCGAGTCCGTTATCGGGGTCTTCGGGATATGTGTCTTTTCCGTCTCCGCCGTTATATGTAAGAGAGTCGGTGAACCAAAGATTGAAAGCGGTTTTATCTGACTGAGATGCAAGAATCGGGATGTTGTAGTTTCCGCATCCGGTCATTTCTTCTCCGGCGCAGCCTGCAAAACAATCAAATGTCTCATAAAAAGCAATCATTTCTTCTTTGGTAAGTCCGCCTTCACTGTCGTGATTTCCGAATACTATCGCAACGGGGACCTCAAGCTTTTCAAATATTTTCATAAATCCGCTTATTGCCATTTTGCCCAAAAATTTGGTGGGGCAGCTTCCGCCTGATATACAGTCGCCGGCAATGACAACAAGGTCGGGTTTTGTAACTTTTACGCTGTCCTCAAGATAAATTGCGGTTGCTTTATCAAGAATAAAATCGTCCTGTGTGTCGGCAAACATAAGAATCCTGAATTTTCCGTCATTGAAACGGAATGTTTTGTCATTGGTGTTTCCTGCCGATACTGCTGATGAGAAAACCGATACGGCAAGTAAAACAGTCATTAAAACGGAAATGATTCTTCTCATATTATTGTCCTCCAAAATTTATTATAAATAATTCTATCACACTGAATTTTGTTTTTCAATATACTTATATTTATTTTCTTTTCTTTACTTTTTATAAGTAATGTGGTATCATCATTATAATCATTGCCCAAAAAGGGTATTATCATTGAACCGGCGGAGATTATATGGATTTTTTTGATATTCTTAATATGATTGGCGGTCTTGCTCTTTTCCTTTTCGGAATGAGTATTATGGGGCAGTCGCTTGAAAAAAGAGCCGGCAACGGCCTGAAATCTCTTCTTGACAGGTTAACAGGCAATAAATTCGGCGGAGTAGTAACCGGAATGGGTGTTACGGTATTAACCCAGAGCTCTTCCGCAACTACCGTTATGATTGTAGGATTTGTAAACTCCGGTATTATCACACTTTCCCAGGCTATCAATATTATTATCGGCTCGAATGTAGGTACTACCGCTACTGCCTGGATTCTTTCGCTCAGCGGTATCAGCAGCGAAAACTTCTTTTTAAGCCTTCTGAAACCTTCGTCCTTTACTCCCGTTCTTGCTTTTGTCGGTATAATTTTATATATGTTTGTAAAGGACGAGAAGAAAAAGGATCTCGGAACGATTCTGCTCGGCTTTGCCACCCTTATGGCCGGGATGCACTCAATGTCATCCGCAGCTTCCGGTCTTACCGAGCTTCCCGGATTCCGTAATTTGCTTACTGTTTTTGATAATCCCGTTCTCGGTATGCTCGTCGGAACTCTCATTACGGCTGCCATTCAGTCGTCTGCCGCATCAATCGGCATTTTGCAGGCTCTCGCAAGCACCGGTCAGGTTTCCAACGCAGCCGCGATTCCGATAGTTATGGGTCAAAATATAGGCACATGTATTACCGCTCTCATTTCTTCTGTAGGCGCTACAAAAAACGGTAAAAGAGCAGCTTTTGCGCACCTTATATTCAATGCCTTCGGAACTCTTGTGTGGCTCACCGTTTTCATTGTCATCAAGAAGCTTTTCAATATAGTGTTTCTGTCATATCCGGTTACCCTTTACGGTATTGCCGCAATTCATACGGTATTTAATGTGCTGACTATGATTATCGCCCTTCCTCTGACCGGTATGCTGGAAAAACTGGTTAAGATACTTATTCCCGAGTCTGAGAACGAAGAGAGCTTTATGGAGTTTGATGAGAGGCTTTTCAAAACTCCTCCGCTTGCTATTGAGCAATGCAGAATTATGACGGTTGATATGGCCTTCTGTGCCATTGAAGCTATCAAAAACGCTCTCTCCTGTATTTTTGAATATGACGAAAAAGCAGCTGAAATTGTCAGAGAAGATGAAGATAAGACAGATCATTATGAAGACGCTCTCGGAACTTATCTTGTTACAATCAGCGGCCTTCAGATAAGTAAGGAGGACAGTGCGCGCGCGGGTACGCTTCTCAAGCTTATAGGAGACTTTGAAAGAATAGCCGACCATGCAGTAAACATTCTTGAATCCGCGGATGAATTAAGAAGAAAAAACATCGACTTCAGCGAAAAAGGTGATGCTGAGCTTAAAGTCATCACTTCTGCCGTTAATGATATTATTGATAAAGTACAGGTTGCTTTTATTAACGAAGACCTTGAAACCGCGTCTACCGTGGAACCGTTGGAGCAGGTCATTGACGACCTCAAAGACGAACTGAGAATTAATCATGTTTTGCGTCTTCAACGCAAAGAATGTTCAATCGATGCCGGCTTTGTATGGAGCGATTTGCTGACGAACTTCGAGCGCACTTCAGACCACTGTTCAAATATTGCAGGCACAATTATTGATATGCACGAATATAAAATGAATCTTCATGAATCGCTTAATGCATATAATCACAGCACCGAATTTGAAAAAATATACAGTGAATACAAAGAAAAGTATGCTATTTAATCGGACGGGGAGTTACTATGAATTTTAAATCAATTCCTTCGACACAGTTTTTTGAGGGCTACTGCATTATCAGAAATATTGAACAGAGAACCACATCAAAGGGTTCCCAGTATCTTGATATGACGCTTGCCGACACAGACGGGGAAATCGTTGCCAAGCTATGGGATTATCATGAGTCGGCTCAGTTTTCCTTTTCTCAGTTTGATTTTGTAAAGGTAAGGGGCTCTTATGTAACCTTTAATGACAGTCAGCAATTCAGAGTTGATAAAATTAGGAAGGTTACTCCGGATGATGACGTCAACATTGATGACTATGTTCCTTCGGCTGTTCTTTCTGGCGAAGTTATGCTTCTTGAAATCGGCAAAATAGTATCCTCCTTTGAGGATGAAGAATTAAAGCGTCTCGTTACCGCAGTAATCGGCAAATATAAAGACAAGCTGATTTATTGGCCTGCCGCCAAAAATCTGCATCATGCTGTAAGAAGCGGATTGCTTATGCATACGCTGACTATTCTCAGAATGGCATATTCTCTATGTCAGATTTATTCTTATGTCAATTATGATTTGCTCTGTGCCGGGATTATTTTACACGATATTCTCAAAATAGAGGAGCTTGATTCAAATGAATCAGGCATTGGCGGAGATTACACGGTTAAGGGAAACCTGATCGGTCATCTTGTAATGGGAGCTATTGAAATCGACGAAATGGGTAAAGAACTCGGTATTTCGGATGAAACCCTTATGCTTCTTGAGCATATGCTAATTTCTCATCACGGTATTCCCGAGTTTGGAGCCGCCAAATATCCGATGTTCATTGAGGCGTTTGTTTTAGCAGCTCTTGATGATATGGATGCAAAGCTTTATGAAATTTCAAATGCACTTGAAAATGTTGAAGCAGGAAAATTCAGCGGAAAACAATGGGCTCTTGACAACCGTATCCTTTATAATCACGGAAGGTCAAATGAGGGCAATATTACACTTTTATGATAAGAAAATATATCCACGGAAGGGCTGGTGAATAGAACAGATGGAAAGAGATTGGGATTGCTATACGGTCATATCTCCGACTAATAATCTCGGTGTCATTTTAAATGTTTCCAGAGCCGGGCACTTAGGTATACATTCCGCTACCTTTATAGATTTTTCGATTCCCTGGGATCACTCGGAGCATATCACAAAAACGTATCCCGGAGGAAAACCTAAATTTAACAGTTACGGTACCGACGGAAGTACTGTCTATAAAAATGACCCGATAGATTTTGAATTCAGGACCAAACACGGAGAAACCAGACTGCTTTGCAATTATAAAAAGTTTTATAAGCGCAAGGAATTGTCATGCTATATTCTCCTTAAAAACAAAATCAACTCTTTCGGTTTGCTTGATAACTGCCTTGTTGAAACCTTTGATTGCAGCGGCAAGGTTTCCATCTACGGCAAGGATTACGATCTTTCACCTGATACCGATTTTGCCATCCGTACTTCCGGAAGAAACGGCACTGCGAGCGGAGAAGGCCACAGAGGCTGTTTCGGTTTTGGTTATGCAGACTCTAAGCCTTTCACCTTCTACTTTGTGGACGGCAAAGAAAAAATGAGTGACAATTCATATATTTATGACGGCAAGCTTTACAATACCGATGAATTCTTCTTTAAGATTCCGGAAGAAATATTGAGAGGCACCAGAAATTATTATTCTCGGTCCGGTGCCTTTAAGGGCGATTTTTATCCTCAAACCGATTTTTCGTTCAAAAATGATTTAGGTATTTTTGCTTCCGACAGGCACACGATTATCGGTTCGCTTAACGGTTCATTTGAGATTGAAGGCGGTAAGAGAGTATCGTTTGAAAATGCGTTTTGCCTCACAGAGCATATCAGAAAGAAATTATTCAAAAGGTGAATTATGGCTGACTGGACTGAAATTAGCATAGCCGTTAACGCGGATGACATAGACAAAGCCGGAGATATAGCCCAGATGGTTATTCCATACGGGATTTATATTGAGGATTACAGGAACCTCGAAGAAGAGGCGATGGAAATTTCAGGTATAGATCTGATTGATGAGGACCTTCTGGCAAAGGACCGCACAAAGGGTTTTGTACATATTTATATTTCCCCGGAGGAAAATCCGGACGAGGCAATATCGTTTCTGAAAGAGAGATATTCGGCTGAGTCTATTGAATTTGAAATTGTCAAAAAAATATGCAAAAATGCCGATTGGGAGAATAACTGGAAAAAATACTTCAAACCTATGCCCGTTGGCAAGAGGCTTCTTATTCATCCTGTCTGGGAGGAAAAGTACGAAGCTGACGGCAGGGCGGTTATTCATCTTGAACCGGGTCTTGCATTTGGGTCAGGTACTCATGATACAACCCGCCTTTGTCTTGAAGCCATTGAAAAATATGCGTATCCGGGTAAAAAGATGCTGGATGTAGGCTGCGGAAGCGGTATTTTGTCTGTCAGTGCTCTTCTGCTCGGCGCGGACAGTGCTTTCGGTGTGGATGTAGATGCTCTTGCAGTTAAAACCGCGGCTGAAAACGGCAGAATCAACGGCTTTGATGAGCCCGAGTATAAAGTTGTCAAAGGTTCTCTTACAGACAATGTCACCGGTAAATATGATATTATTGCAGCTAATATTGTTGCCGATATAGTTATTAAATTATGCGGTGATGTTCTGGATTATCTGAATGACGACGGAGTTTTTATTATCTCCGGCATTATTCTTCCCAGGGAAAACGACGTTGTTGAAGCGGTTGTCAATAACGGAATGAAAGTAATCGAAAGACACGAAAGCAACGGTTGGCTTTGCTTTGAAGTTAAACGGGTGTAGTATATGAGTATTTCAGATGACCTGCGTGAATACCTTATTAAAAACGGAGCCTCAGACATAGGATATTTTAAAGATGACGACGCTCCTTTAAAATACGGAATAGGTATAGTTTTACGCCTTTCCGAAAGCATTGTCTCCGAAATAGACGAGGCTCCAACGCTTACATATTTCAATCATTACAGGCAGGTAAACGCATATATTGACAGACTCCTTTTGCAAACAGGATTGTTTCTTCAGAAGAACGGATTCAAATATATTACCGTTGCCGCGTCTCAGAGTATGAATGAGGACGGCTGGAATTACAGGGGAAGGTATTCACATAAAAAGGGTGCCTGCCTTGCCGGCCTCGGTTATATCGGCAGAAATTCTCTATTTATTCATAAAGATTTCGGGTCACTTGTAAGGCTCGGCACTGTTTTTACCGATTGCGTACTTGACTGCGGCGAACCGGACAGGGATTTTTCCTGCGGCACTTGCAGAATATGCGTTGACGCGTGCCCGGCAGGTGCAATCAGGTATACTGATTTTTACTATGGAATTGACAGAAACGAAATCTTTGACGCCGAAAAATGCAGTCAGTATATGAAGAAGGAATTTCAGAAAATAGGCAGGGGAGCAGTATGCGGTATTTGTATGAAAGTCTGCCCTAAGAATAAGCTTTGAGATTTAAAAAAATACAGGATGATTATCCCGATGGCCGTTTATTTATCGGTCATCGGGATTTTGTATAAATAAATGAAATTTTAGGATTTGAATTTTAATGTTTTGATACTTGCATTTTCAGCCCGAATATTGTAAAATACAGCATGAAATTTGCAATTATTCGGAAGCCGGGTGTTAAAATTTCAACTTTGCTTCCATGGAAGGCGGCATTAGAATGGCAGATTCTGTTAACAGTTTAAATTGTAAAGAAGAACTTGTATCTTTAAAGGCAAAATATGATGAGTATGTTTCCGAACATTTATCATTGAATATGGCCAGAGGTAAGCCCTGCACAGCTCAGCTTGATCTTTCCACGGGCATACTCGAAGCAGGTCTTCTTAAGAATTATAAAGCGGAAGACGGTACCGAGGTCAGAAATTACGGTGTTCTTGACGGTATTCCTGAGTGCAAAAGGCTTTTCTCGGAAATAATGTCTGTTCCTGCAGAAAACATAATTATTTTCGGCAATTCAAGTCTTAATATAATGTATGATTATATTGCCCAGTGTATGATTTCCGGCGCAGGCGATAAACCGTGGTGTAAATGTGACAAAGTAAAGTTCCTTTGTCCTGTTCCCGGCTATGACAGGCATTTTTCCATTCTTGAAAGCTTCGGGATTGAAATGATAAATATACCTATGAATCCCGACGGACCTGATATGAATCTGGTTTATGAATACATAAAGGATCCCCGGGTTAAAGGTCTTATTTGTGTACCTATGTATTCAAATCCCGGCGGTGTAACCTATTCCGATGAAGTTGTTGAGAGATTTGCCGCAATGAAACCCGCAGCTTCTGATTTCAGAGTTATCTGGGATAATGCATACTGCGTTCATCATCTCTGCGATGATCACGATGAATTGCTCAATGTTTTTGATGCGGCAAAAAAATATAATTCGGAAGATATGTTTATTGAGGTTTCCTCAACATCAAAGATTACATTACCAGGCGCCGGCGTAAGCGCACTTGCCGCTTCTGCTAATAATATTGCTCAGATAAAGAAACGTATGGCATGCCAGACTATCGGTTATGACAAGGTTAATCAGTTAAGGCACGCTTCTTATTTTGTGAATCTTGACGGTATAAAAGCCCATATGAAAAAACATGCTGCAATAATCGCACCGAAGTTTGATATTGTACTCAGAATGTTTTCCGAAAATATCAGCGACTTTGCTTCCTGGACCAGTCCTAAAGGCGGATATTTTATCAGTCTTGATGTTAAACCCGGATGCGCAGGAAGAGTTGTTAAGCTTTGCAAAGAGGCAGGCGTAGTGCTTACAGGTGCGGGAGCTACTTATCCTTACAAAAAAGATCCCGAGGATAAGAATATCAGAATTGCCCCGACTTTCCCCGATACCGATGAACTTATCAAAGCCGTCGAAATACTTTGCGTTTGTGTTAAAATAGCAACATTGGAAAACAACTGATTATTATAAAAAATGCACTCTGTTTGGACAGAGTGCATTTTCTTTATGTGTTGAAAAGAATTTTCCCGTATGTCGGATATGGCCAGTAATCGGAAGATGTCAGGGTTTCGGCCTCATCAATAAGGCTTCTTATTTCATTCATCAAAGGAATAACAATGTCTCTGTATTTAAACGACTTTTCTGTTGCATTGTCAATCCTGTCTATTGAGATAAGGTGTTTTTCAAGTATTTTAATCTCGTCATAGACGTAGTTGCATATATCATTGAGCTTTTTCATAATCTCGGCATCGTACGAAACATTTATACCGTTTGATACTGCTTCTTTGTCTTTTATTCCTCTTGCAATGTGTGCGCTGTATGACGAAATAGAAGGCAGGAGGTCCTTTTTCAGCATATTTATAGCCGTGAGAGCCTCAATATTTATGGTCTTGCAGTAATTGTCGGTATAAACCTCACATCTTGCCTCAACTTCCTGACGGCTGAAAACCTTATGGCTTTCAAATAACTCGATGTTTTTTTCGTTCTTGAGATAAGGAAGACAGTCGGGTGTCGTTTTGAGATTCAGCAGGCCGCGTTTTTCTGCTTCGGCAATCCATTCGTCATCGTAACCGTTTCCGTTGAAAATAATACGCTTATGGTCGGTAATTGTTTTTTTGATGAGATTGTGAAGCGCTTCCTCAAAATTATCCTCATTCTCAAGTCTGTCCGCGTAGGATTTCAGAGACTGGGCTACTATTGTGTTAAGCACGATATTAGCGCTCGAAATAGTGCTCGCGGATCCCAGCATTCTGAATTCGAATTTGTTGCCGGTGAAGGCGAATGGAGAAGTACGGTTTCTGTCTGTAGAATCTTTTGCAAATCTCGGCAAAACATGTACTCCGACTTTCATCTGAACCTTTTCTTTTGCGTCGTAGCCGGATTCGTTTTCTATGGCATTCAGTATGCTCATTATGTCATCGCCGACAAAAACAGAGATAACAGCAGGAGGAGCTTCGTTTGCACCGAGTCGGTGGTCATTGCCCGCAGTTGCAACGCTGATTCTGAGCAGATCCTGATAATCGTCTACAGCTTTTATAACAGCGCAGAAGAAAAGCAGAAACTGTGCGTTTTCATAAGGAGTTTCACCGGGCTCAAGCAGGTTGACCCCGCTGTCGGTGGTGATTGACCAGTTGTTGTGCTTTCCGCTTCCGTTGACACCTTCAAAGGGTTTTTCATGAAGCAGGCAGACAAGACCGTGACGTTCTGCAATTTTCTGCATAATTTCCATTGTGAGCTGATTATGGTCGCTTGCTATGTTTGAAGTGGTGAAAAACGGAGCAAGCTCATGTTGCGAAGGAGCAACCTCGTTGTGTTCCGTTTTGGCAAGCACACCGAGTTTCCAGAGTTCCTCGTCAAGTTCTTTCATAAACGCGGCAACTCTGGGTTTTATTGCGCCGTAATAATGGTCATCAAGCTCCTGACCCTTAGGAGGCTTAGCTCCGAAAAGAGTTCTTCCGGTATAAATCAGGTCCTTGCGCTTTTTATAGTCGTTCTTGTCAATAAGGAAATATTCCTGCTCCGCGCCGACTGTGGTCTTAATATTTACGCACTCAACTCCGAACAGATTGAGAATTCGGAGCGCCTGTTTATTCAAGGCTTCCATAGACCTCAGAAGCGGAGTCTTTTGATCGAGAGCCTGGCCGGAGTATGAACAGAAAGCAGTCGGAATACAGAGTACACTGTCTTTTATAAATGCATAGGAGGTCGGATCCCAGGCGGTGTAGCCTCTTGCTTCAAAAGTCGCTCTCAATCCTCCGGAGGGGAATGAGGAGGCATCCGATTCGCCTTTGACAAGCTCTTTGCCGGAAAATTCCATTATAATTCCGTCGTTGCCTTTGGGATAAATAAAACTTTCGTGTTTTTCGGCGGTGACTCCGGTCATAGGCTGGAACCAGTGTGTGAAGTGGGTTGCCCCGTTTTCAACTGCCCAATCCTTCATAGCGCTTGCTATTACATTAGCGGCATTCAAATCAAGCCTTTTGCTTTCATTGATGGCTTTTTGAACTTGAGTATACACTTCCTCCGGCAGTCTTTCTTTCATTACCTTGTCGTTAAAAACAAGGCTGCCGAAGTAATCCGGTACTTTATTCATACTTACATCTCCAATTATCTAAGCAGTTTAAAGGTCTTTACCTCATATGGTTTATAATCAAAGCTGAATGATCTGTCCTTGACTGAAACGGTGTTCTTTTCTTCCTCAATCATATTGCACTCAATTACTTTCTTAAACTTGATGGGTAAAGTTACACGGCATCTTCCTCGCCTTTGCTCCTCTTCGGAAAATCTGACTATGATTCCGTCTTTTGACTGAGAAAGTTTCATTGCTTCAAGAGTAATATTTTTTTCACTCAAAGAAATAAACTGTTCTTCAGTCTTGAAATCCTCGGATTTGCCTTTATTGAAGAATCCGACGGGAGGAATGTTAAAAGAATAAGATTTTCCGACTGTATCATACCGCCAGTCATCTTTGTGAGGATGAAGTTCATATCTGAAGGTATTGATACCGTGGTCACCTGTCGGGTCAGGGCATGTAGGGGCGCGCATAAGGGTGATTCTCATATGTGAATCGTGAATGTCGTAGCCGTATTTGCAGTCGTTTATTATACTGCAACCGTATCCGCCTTCCGAAAGGTCTGCCCACTTATGAGCTGCAACCTCATATCTTGTAAGGTCATATGCAGTATTGTAATGTGTCGGCCTTTTAATTGCACCGTGCGCAATATCGTAATATGCATCGGTATCCGTAACCGCAACATCAAACCCCGCCTTTAAAACCTTGTCCGATTCATGCCAGTCAACCGAGGTATCAAAAATCAGACTGTCGCTGTTATAATAAAGAATGTAATCCTGTGTTATTGTGGATTTATTATACTTCTTTACAACACGGATAATCTTCCTTAAACTATTGTCTTCGATAAGTTCAATCTTTTCAGGCTTATCAAGAATCTGCATCTTCTTTTTATAATTCAGTTCAAGATTCCAGGCGGTTTCGTGAATGCATTTATCAAGCGAAACAGAGAGAATATTGCCTTTACCGCTAAGCGCTTCACGGTTATTCACTTTATCGTAAACGCTTGTGAGAAATCCGTTTTTGTCCAGCTTGATTCTGATTTTTGAATTTTCCATTGAACGGACATTTCCGCTCATTTCTTGGGATGTGTTCTCTTTTGTCAGTCGGAATGTTTTATATGAAAACGGTTCAATATCCGGAGCAAATACAAGCTTGCCGTTTTTGTTTATGCTCGGCTGTCCGTCTATATACATATTCTTCGGAGCATCTGAAATCTCAACAGCTTCACTGCTGCGGGCAGGTGAGAGGTTCCAGACGGTAACCGTGTTCCTGCCTGAGCCGAAACTTGCATTAAGTTTTCCGATTCTGTCATACAGAATTTTGTTGAGTCTTTCGTTCAAATCCCTGTAACTCTTCTTGCAATCCTCAAATACCTCGTGAATCGACGAGCCGGGAAGTATATCGTGAAACTGATTTGTCATCAGTATCTTCCAGCAATCCTCCAATTCATCCTTGGGGTATTCAGAGCCGAAGAATTCTTTGCAAAGCACCGATAACAGTTCTGCCCGTGTCAGCTTATACTCGCACCTTCTGTTGTTCTTTTTGACGAAAGCCTGACTTGTGAATGTTCCGCGGTGGTTTTCATAGTACATTTCACCTGTCCATACCGGCAGTTCATCCTCGTGCCCGTGATATGTTTTGAAGAAATCATCCACGTGACCTATTTCGGTTTCGGGAAGGCCCGGATAATGCTTTAATCTTCTGCTTCTTTCGAGCATCTGTCTTGTGGGTCCTCCGCCTCCGTCACCGTAGCCGTACATACTCATAGAGGTATTAAGCTCGTTTTTGTTATTGCATTCGTTATCTGCGCACATTATCTCGTCGGCCTTGAAATTGCAGTTATAGGACGGCCTCATCAGGTGAGCGTTGATAATATCGCCGTTGTTGCCTTTCCAGAGGAACATACTGTATGGAAATTTTGTCGTATCATTATTCGACAGCTTGCTTGTTATGAAATTTTCCATTCCGCAACCCTTGATAATCTGCGGTAATGCGGCGGTAAAGCCGAAGCAATCCGGCAACCAGTATGTTTTGGATACTTTGCCGAATTCCTTTTTGAAAAACTCAGTGCCGTAAAGTACCTGCCTTATCAGTGACTCTCCGGAAGCAATATTGGTATCTGCTTCTACCCATACATTGCCGCATATATCCCATTGGTTTGCGGCAACTTTTTCTTTGATTTTTTTATAAATATCGGGATAATGCCTTTTAGTCATATCATACAAAACTGCCTGGCTCTGACCGAAAGTCATCTCCGGATACATATCCATAAGTGAAGTGACGTTTGTGAATGTGCGCGCGGATTTTCTGATGCTTTCCTGGATTCTCCACAGCCAGGCTACATCAATATGACTGTGACCGGTTAAAATAACCCTGCTCTGCGGTTGCCATTTTATTGAGTTAATTCTGTCAGCAAAAAGTTTTCTTGCTTTGTGAACGGAAGCCCTGACCTTTTCCGGTTCAAAATCATAATCTATAAGATGAAGGCTGTCATCAATTGCCGAATAAATCCTGCTGTATATATGTTCGTCTTTTATCTGAGACAGAGCGTCAAACGCAACTTCAATATCAAACAAATATCCTTCGGTTTCTTCGTCAACCGTGAAGAGGTAGGTGTCTCCGAAATAACATTCCTGATATTCGGCGCCCGAAAGGTGTTCATTACAGAAAGACATTGAATCAACCGTTGCTTCTATTTCAAATTTCAAGGTCTGCCCGGCTTTTGCTGTTCCGAGATGAACATCAGCCCTGTCCGGCATATAAACTCTCGATGTGCACCCTCCGACATACCTGCCGTTGCATTTAATGAGAGCCTCACCGCCCACTGCAAGCTTTGCCCTGAGCTTTTTACCGTCCATACTTTTCGGTACTCTTATATTTGCCTTGAAAAAATGAGCTGAGTCGTATGTAGGATAATGCCTGTCTCCGGTTTTTATTTCGCCTTTGAAATCGGATAATTCATATCCTTCCTCACCTTTAAATACGCCTTTTGTAAATTCCCATTTGTTAATATTTGCTTTATCAACTATGACATATTTTTGCAGTTGATTAAACATATCTTTAAGTATTCCGATTTTGAGAGTATGCATAAACAGTCTCCTCAGATATATTTTTCATAAGCTTCAGTTGCCAGTTTGTCACATCTTTCGTTTTCGGGATGCCCGTTGTGGCCTTTAACCCAGACGAACGAGTATTTGTGCTTTTCCAGCAAATCTAACAACTGTTTCCACAATTCAATGTTTAACACCGGGTCTTTATTGGATTTTCTCCAATTATTCTTTTGCCAGTTATCTATCCAGCCGTTGAGAAAGGCGTTGCAGACATAACCGGAATCGGAGCATATCGTTATTTCACAGGGCTCCTTCAATGCTTCAACTGCTTTGATAACAGCGGTTAGCTCCATCCTGTTATTGGTGGTTTCTTTTTCTCCGCCGCTCATCTCTTTCTCTGTTCCGTTATATCTCAGTATGCAGCCCCAGCCTCCGGGACCGGGATTGCCGGAACAGGCCCCGTCTGTAAAAATCTCAACCTTTTTCAAATAATCACATCTCTCATATATCATCATATTAATTAATAATATCACATAATAAATAAAAGTACAAATATTTTTCTCAGACAGTGCTGTAATATTAAAAAAGGCCGGACTTTTAAAAAGACCGGCACTGGGATTATTTGATTTTTTCGATTACTTCTCCGCAGGTTGGTTTGATATCGTCTATAAATTTCTGAACAGCCTGAGCGCTCGGCATAGCCTCGGAGCAACTGTGAGCCGAAACGAGCATTGATGCCGATGCAGTTGCAAATTCAAGCGCCTTATCGATTTCTTTTCCTTTGAGAAGCGAATAAATGAAAGCGCTTGCGTAACCGTCTCCGCCTCCGAAACCTTTAAGCATCTTGACCGGGAAGGGCTTGACTTTGTATGCGCTTCCGTCATTGAGATATGCGCATGAGCCCTCTTTACCATGCTTGATTATAACAATCTTATTTCCGTATGAGAACCAGCGCGCAGCTGATTCCTCGTCGTTTTCGCATACGCCTTCGATGGCTTCCGTGAGGTCAAATTCTTCTCTTGAACCGAGAACGATATCACTGTTTTTGGCTGCGATGGAATAGTATAGTGAAATCTCATCCTTGTTCTTCCATGTGTAGCTTCTGTAATCTATATCAAAGATAACAAGAACATTGTTTTTCTTTGCCAGGAAAAGAGTTTTAAGTGCAGCCTCTCTTGAGGGGCTTGCACACAGCGCAGTGCCTGAAATAACAACGGCTTTAGCGCTTTTGATGTATTCCTCGTCTACGTCATCAACACAAACCTGAAGATCGGCAACTCCGTCACGGTACATAAGTATTGAACTTTGGGTGGGGGAGAGAATCTCCGTAAATGTAAGACCGAGGTTTTCTCCGTTTTCACATCTGAATATATGTGAGGTATCTATTCCGTCTTTTTTGAAATAGTTTTCAACATAGTCGCCGAACTGGTCATCGGAAACTCTGGCAATGAATCCGCATTTTGCGCCGAGCCGGGCAAGACCTACCGCTATATTAGCGGGTGATCCTCCGACATATTTATTGAAATTGCTGCTTTCGCTCAGCGGCATATTCATATCTGTCGGGTTAAAGTCTATTGCAATTCTGCCAATGGGGATTACATCGATTTTTTTGCTCTCGTCAAAATTGATAAAACTCATAACATAATACTCCTTCAAATGATTTATACTCAGGCCTTGCCGGCACAGCCGAAAATCTCAATGTGTTTCATGGCGTTTTTGTATGCGCCCTCAACCTCGGCCGCCTGAAGGTCATAATAACCGTTGATAGCTTTGCTTTCATATTTCATGGCAACATTTGCCTGAACGCTGTCAAATGTTGCGGTTGCTATATTAATCTTTCTTATTCCGAGAGAAATGCATTTTCTGAAATCATCCGGCAATATTCCTGTTCCTCCGTGAAGGACAAGCGGTGCTGACACATTCTTCGAAATATCTTCAAGGATATCAAATCTCAATTTCGGTGCCTGTTTATAGTTGCCGTGAGCATTCCCGATTGCGACCGCAAGAGCATCAACACCGGTATATTTTGCAAATTCAACAGCCTGAGACGGTGATGTGCAGTTAACGGCAATGTCTTCACTTCCGTCTTCACTTCCGCCTACACAGCCGATTTCGCCCTCACAGTCAGCCCCGTATTCTTTTGCGAGTTTGTTAATATCAAGAGTCTGAACACAGTTATCTTCGAGCGGAAGATGCGATCCGTCAAACATTACGCTTGTAAACCCGATATCAAGGGCCTGCTTGATTTTATCCTTTGTTTTACCATGGTCGAAATGAACGGCAACGGGGACTTTAGCGTTTTCTGCAGCTGCAACCATTAAAGGCCCGATTATCTCAAGAGGCGATTGCTTAAGTCTGACTTCGGCTATCTGAATGATTGCGGGGGAGTTTGTTTCCTCAAGAGCCTTGATTATTCCAAGCACCATTTCCATATTGGCAACGCTGAAACTGCCGACCGCGTATCCGCCTTCTTCAGCCGCTTTAAGCAGAGGGCTCATTTTTGTCAGAGACATTGTTATTCCTCCTGTTGTATATAACGGAGCATACAGCGCTTGTCAAGGGCAGAGTAAGGAGCATGCCCATACTTCCCGCGAGAGCCTGTAGAATATCCGAAATTATTATTTCTTTATTTATAACCTGTTGAATATTTGCGTTGTAGGCAACCAGCAGCAGCACACAGGTAAGACTGCTCCCGATATACGCCAATACGAGCGTATTTGCCATGGTACCCATCATATCCCTGCCGATGGTAAAACCCGATTTCATCAGCTCGGACTGTTTGATCGAAGGGGATTTTTCTTTGAGTTCAAAAAGTGAGGATGATATTGACATTGCCACATCCATTACAGCTCCCAACGCGCCGACGGTTATCATGGCAAAAATAATCGCCTTCAGGTTGATGGGGTTATCCGGATATAACTGATAGAGATAAACCGATTCCTCTTCAAGCATACCCGTCAAATTCAGAAATTTATCGGTAATAACTGTCGTTAAACCTGCACATAAGACTCCGCTTATACATCCCGTGAATGCGCATAAAGTTTTTTTGCTGTATCCGCCGATTACTGCAAGTGTAGATGCGGTGATGAAAACACAGCCGATCAGGGTCCACAGATAAATGTTTTTGCCGTTCAGAATGGCCGGTAAGAGCACTGTAAACACAAACAGACAGGTAATACCGAGCGAAGTAATCGTACGAAGACCCTGAGTGCCGGAAAAAGCAATAATCAGAAGGCAAAATATAACGCCGAGAAAAATAAGCGGCGTAATACGTACATAGTCTCCGAAATAATAAGAGGTTACTCCTCTTTCGGTATATGCCTCAATCAGTATTTTATCACCCTGTTTGACTTCTTTGGGGCTGAATGCGTATGACTTGTCAATTTCTTGAATTACATTGACAGTTTTCCCTCTGATGTCTGAATTAAGTGCCCTTGCGCTGAATTCAACAGTTAAAAACTCTCCCGCGTTATCTTCTCCGGGATTGCTTTTGATAATATGATTAACCCTCAGCACTTCGGCTTTGATGGTTTTACCTTCCATTGTACCCTTAAAAACCGTGCCGTTATCAACAATGTAAAAGTGTGCGGCCAATACACACACGGCGGAGAGAATAATGGTAATAATCTGCAAAACGGTTTGTCTGTATCTCAACAAACATTCACTCCGATACATTATATTAGTTTACAAATAATTATTATATCACCATAAGCCGGAAATCACAATATATAAAATAACAAAAATCCGCCCAAAGGGCGGATTCTTGTCAGTGATTAAACATCAGCAGCATGAAGCCTGCTGCGACGGCTGAACCGATAACTCCGGCTACATTAGGTCCCATAGCGTGCATTAGCAGGAAATTCCTTGGGTTATATTTTCTGCCCTCGGTTTGCGATACTCTTGCTGCCATCGGTACGGCAGATACGCCTGCAGAGCCGATGAGAGGATTGATTTTTCCTCTTGTAATAACGTAAAGCAGTTTGCCGAACAGCACACCGCCTGCAGTTGAGAAACTGAATGCAACAAGTCCGAGAACAACAATGAGAATTGTTTTTGCCTTTAAAAAGTCTTGACCGTTTGCGGTTGCACCTACGGTTGTACCGAGCATAATCGTAACAATATTGGTGAGAGAATTCTGAGCGGTTTCGCTTAATCTTTCGGTTACACCGCACTCTTTGAACAGATTTCCGAGCATAAGGAAACCGATAAGAGACGCGGCGTCGGGTATAAGAAGAGCCACAATAATGAAAACAGCAATCGGGAAAATAATCTTTTCGGTTTTTGAAACGGCGCGAAGCTGTTTCATTTCAACTTCTCTCTCTTTTTTGGTAGTGAGAAGTTTCATAATAGGCGGTTGGATAAGAGGAATAAGCGCCATATAAGAATATGCCGCAAGGGCGATTGGTGCAAGTAACTGCGGTGCGAGTTTTGAAGCAGTAAAAATAGCTGTAGGTCCGTCCGCTCCGCCGATTATTCCTATTGATGCGGCTTCGCCGGCTGTGAACTGGATTGCTCCGCCGGTTATTGTGCCCATGGATATTGCAATCATAAAGGCAACATAAATTCCGAACTGAGCCGACGCACCCAGAAGCAGACTTATCGGATTTGCAAGAAGTGGTCCGAAATCAGTCATAGCTCCAATCCCAAGGAATATAAGGCACGGGAAAATCGAACTTTTAACACCGGCATATATCAGTCTTAAAACTCCGTCGTTGTACCAGTGAGCTCCCGGCACTGCCTGAGAGGCATCCATAATTCCCGCCGGGTCAGCCATAAGTCCTGTTGCCGGCATATTTGCAAGCAGTATACCAAATGCAATAGGTACAAGAAGCAGAGGCTCAAATCTGAATTTGGGATGAATGGCAAGGAAAAGGAATATAAGGGAAACACCTATCATTACCAGGTTTTTCCATCCGTCACCTATGAAAAGTTTTGAAATTCCCGAACTTGACCATAAGCCCAATAAAACATTGAGTATATCCATCGGTATCCTCCTTAACCTATGACGGCAAGGACTGAGTCGGTATCGACTGTCGAACCCTTTTGAACGAGCAACTGTTTAACCGTTCCGTCACACGGCGCGGCAATTTCATTCTCCATTTTCATTGCCTCAAGAATAAGGAGCACATCACCGGCCTTGACCGATTTACCTTCGGCGGCATTTACGGAAAGAATTGTACCGGGCATGGGAGAGGTAACCTTTGTTCCTTCCGCGCTTGACTGTACGGCGTTTGACGCAGCGGAAGTTGCAGCGGGAGCCGGAGCGGCGGGAGCCGCAGAGGGAACGGAAGGTGCAGGAACCGCCTGCGTTACCGAAGTAATGACAGCGTCGGTTTTGTCAACATCAACCTCATAATTCTTTCCGTTAAGAGTAACTATATATTTCATTGGTTATTCTCCTCCATTTTCCTGATTGAGTTAAAGCTGAGTCTGTTGAGGGGAATGCCGCTCTGTTCGCTGACAATTGCCATGATAACTGCGGCTGTAGGTTCGTCAACATCAATGAGGTCAAGTTTTCCCTCGGAGTTTTTTTCATCCAGAGGCGTTCCAATCGGTTTGTTTTCTGTCACAGCGGTTTCAATATCGGCTTTTTTTCTTTTTGCTGCTGTTTTAAAAACTTTTGCCATCAGAAGAATGAAAATCGCAAGAAGCGCGAGCTCCAACATTACGACAAGTATTCCCATAATTGAAACAAGCAGACCCTCAGACACCTTGAGTACCGAGTCCGGTTTATATATGGAGGCTAAAGATATTACTGTCATTTTTTTACCTCAATCAACTTTTTTTATCGAATATGTGAAGGTATTCTTTTTCTTTTCGTCACGCTTTTCAAAAAACGCTTCGGCCTGAGTCGGAAATGCGATGTATGAAAGCACATCCTCATCGCAGGTTGCCCTGTCTCCGAGTTCGGCTCTGGCTTTTTCCACTGCCGGCTCAAGCGTATCGGCATATCTGCCCGCATAAGGCGCTTCATCACCGAGAACTTTTTTCCTGAGTTCTTCATTAACCTCTCCGGGAGCTTTGCCGTACTCGCCTTTGAGGTAACTCTTAACTTCTTTTGAAACATTTTTGTATCTTTCACCGCTGAGAACATTAGAGGTCGCCTGAACGCCGACCATCTGACTCATGGGAGTAACGAGCGGGGGATAGCCGAGATCTTTTCTTACCTCCGGAGTTTCAAGAAGAACATCATCAAGTTTATCAAGTTTATTCTGAGCAGTGAGCTGGGCGACAAGATTTGAGAGCATACCGCCGGGAATCTGATATATCAGTGCGTCGGTCTGTGTTCCCATTACGACGGGATTGAGAAGTCCGCTCTTAAGGACTTCGTTTCTGTAAGGCTTAAAGAAATCATTAATTTCTTTACATATTTTTTCGTCAACATCCACTTCGTACCCCAACTGCTTAAGCGTATAAACAAGAGTTTCGGTTGCCGGTTGAGATGTTCCGCCGGAAAAGCAGGATATTGCCGTATCAATTACGTCCGCTCCCGCTTCAACACATTTAAGCAATGTCATAAATCCGAGCCCTGTTGTCGAGTGGGTGTGAACAACTACAGGAACCTTAAGGTTTTCTTTCAATGCTTTGACAAGGTCATAACCTTCTTTAGGGCTCATAATTCCGGCCATATCTTTGATGCATATGGACTGAACGCCGAGGGCTTCAATCTGTTTTGCTGTTTTAACATAATTATCAAGGTTGTGAATGGGGCTTATGGTATAGCAGATTGTGCCTGAGGCGTGAGCACCGTTTTTAAGAGTTTCATCCACGGCAACCTCAATATTTCTGACATCGTTTAGCGCGTCGAATATTCTGATAATATCTATTCCGTTTTCAATGCTTTTTTTGACAAAAAGTCTGACAACATCATCGGGATAATGTTTATATCCGAGAAGATTCTGCCCTCTGAGAAGCATTTGCAGTTTGCTGTTAGGGCAGGCCTCTCTTATCTTGCGCAGTCTTTCCCAAGGATCTTCATTCAGATATCTCAGACACGAGTCGAATGTAGCGCCGCCCCAACATTCAAGTGAATAATATCCGGCCTTATCAAGTGTTTTAAGAACAGGCTCAAAAACTGAGAACGGCATTCGCGTGGCAATAAGGGATTGATTTGCATCGCGAAGAATTGTTTCGGTAAAATTTACTTTCATCTTGACTTCTTCCTTTGGTTAAAAATTGATTTTATCGGCAACGTACTGTTTGAGTGAATCAATGGAAATTCTTTCTTGCTGCATGGTATCACGGTCTCTGACCGTAACACAGTTATCCTCAAGTGAATCAAAATCAAAAGTAACGCAAATCGGAGTTCCTATTTCATCCTCGCGACGGTATCGCTTACCTATTGACCCCGTTTCATCGAAGTCAACCATAAACTCGCTCTGAAGCATCTCATATACTTTCATTGCATCATCGCTGAGCTTTTTGGAGAGAGGAAGTACCGCTGCCTTGAAGGGAGCAACAACGGGATTTAAATGAAGAACTACTCTTGAATCATTCTTTTCCGCGTCAATAACTTCCTCATCGTAAGCTTCGCAAAGCAGAGCAAGAATTGTTCTGTCAAGACCGTATGTGGATTCTATAATGTAAGGAATGAATTTTTCATTTGTTTCGGGGTCGAGGTATTCAAGGTTCTTTCCGCTGTATTCCTGGTGTCTCTTAAGATCAAAATCGGTACGGTTATGTGTGCCGTTGATTTCACCCCAGCCAAACGGGAAGAGAAATTCTATATCACAGGCAGCCTTTGCGTAATGTGCCAGTTTCTCGTGGTCGTGATAGCGCAGATGGCTTTCGGGAATACCGAGATCCATAAAGTATTTACGGCCGTACTCTTTGAAGTAATCATAAAGTTCGCTGTCCGTGCCTTCCCGGCAGAAAGTCTGAAACTCCATCTGTTCAAATTCAATTGTCCTGAATGTAAAATTGCCGGGGGTAATTTCGTTTCTGAAAGCCTTACCGATCTGGCCGATGCTGAACGGAAGCTTTGCTCTCATTGACCGCTGAACATTCATATAGTTAACATATTCACCCTGAGCGTTTTCGGGCCTGAGATAAATAATGCTCTTGGAATCGTTGGTTACTCCTCTGAAAGTTTGGAACATAAGATTGAATTCCCTGATTTCAGTGAAGTTGTGCTTCCCGCAATGAGGGCAGGGTATGGAATGAGCCTTGATATACTCAAACATTTCCTGTTTAGTCATACCGTCGGCGTGTGCGTCGGGGTCGAAATCATCAATAAGATTATCCGCTCTGTGGCGCATTTTACATTCTTTGCAGTCGAGCAGGGGATCGGAAAAACTTGCAACGTGTCCGCTGGCTTCCCACACTCTGGGATGCATAAGTATGTCGGCGTCGACCTCGTAGCTGTTTTTTCTTTCCTGAATAAAACGCTTTCTCCACGTGTCTTTGACATTGTTTTTCATTCTGGTGCCGAGCGGACCGTAGTCCCATGTGTTGGCAAGTCCGCCGTAAATGTCACTGCCCGCAAAAATAAATCCTCTGTTTTTACAAAGGGCAACAATTTTTTCCATTGATTTTTCTTCGTTCTTTAACATAACCGATTCTCCCGCATTATAATTTATTAATCTGATTTTATCCTATTTTAATAAAATTGTCAATTGATTACAGTGCCAAATATTGCTGTGCCGGACGCTGTTTTTTATAAATCTTTATAAATTCTCTATAATATGAAAATGCAAATAAATAAAATTCAAAAAAATGATGACAATTTCATCAATTTGTGGTATATTAATTCGATAGATAATAGGGATAGTTTGAGCGAAAATATTGAGAGGTGGACAGGATGTTCGAGCAGATAATAAGCGTTGAAAGAATGGAACAGGCAGTCGGTCTGTTCGGCTCATTTGACGAAAACATAAAAATGATAGAAAGGGAGTTTGACGTCAAGGTTATCAGCAGGGGATCGGATCTCAAAGTGACCGGCGAAGCTGAAAACGTCCAGAAAGGTGTCAGGGCAATTAACGGATTGCTTATGCTGATTAACAAAGGCGAGTCGCTCAGCGACCAAAATGTACGTTACGTTATTTCGCTTGTTAATGAAGGTAACGAGGATAAACTTGAAGAAATGACGGGCGACTGTGTTTGCATCACCGCCAAGGGTAAGCCCGTCAAGCCGAAGACTCTCGGTCAGAAAAAATATATAGAAAGCATCAGAAACAATACTATAACGCTCGGTATAGGTCCTGCCGGCACCGGTAAAACATACCTTGCCGTTGCTATGGCAGTCAAAGCTTTCAGAGCCAAGGAAGTGAACCGAATTATTCTTACAAGACCTGCGGTTGAAGCAGGCGAGAAGCTCGGCTTCCTGCCCGGAGACCTTCAGCAGAAAGTCGATCCGTATCTGCGTCCGCTTTATGACGGACTTTTTGATATGCTCGGTGCCGATAATTTTCAGAGGCACCAGGAGAGGGGCGATATTGAAGTTGCGCCTCTCGCCTATATGAGGGGCAGAACGCTCGACGACAGTTTTATCATTCTTGATGAAGCTCAAAACACCACTTCCGAACAAATGAAAATGTTCCTTACCCGCCTCGGATTTAACTCCAGAATGGTTGTTACCGGTGATATCACACAAATTGATTTGCCTGACGGAAAAAGGTCCGGCCTCAAAGAAGCAATGAGAGTTCTCAAGAATATTGAAGGTATCGGTATAGTAAAATTCAATGAAAAAGACGTTGTCCGTCATAAACTTGTTCAGGACATCATCAAGGCTTATGAGAAAAGCATCGAGGAGCGAAGCAAAAAATGACCGGAATTGTTAAAGTGATTATAACCAGGGAAGGTTCAGTTAAGGTCCCGACGGGTATAAAATTATTGTGCCGCCGCTGTTGTACCGCTGTTTTGCTTGAAGAAGAATTTGACGGTAAGGCGGAAGTCAGCGTCACCTTTGTTGACGACGAAAGGATAAGGGAACTTAACAATGAATTCAGAAAAATAGATTCATCTACCGATGTTCTTTCGTTCCCTTTAGGCGAAAACGGAGTTTATGATATCAACTATGATACCGGGGCAAAATTGCTCGGCGATATTGTGATTTCTGTTCCTCACGCTGTTGCTCAGGCGGAAGAATACGGGCATTCACTTGAGAGGGAAATAGGCTTTCTGATTGTTCATTCTATGCTTCATCTGCTTGGCTATGACCATGTTAACGGCGGCCTTGAAGAGGTCAGAATGAGGGAAAAAGAGGAGACTGTGCTTACAAAGCTCGGGCTAAAAAGGAACGAAAGCTATTATATGGAGTAATAACAATGAAGGAATTGATTAAAGGATTTTCTTATGCAGGCAAGGGTATCTTTTTCTGTTTTGCAAATGAAAGAAATATGAGAATTCACCTTTGCTTTACTGCTTATATGTTCGGTTTTTTGAAAGTTTTTGATTTTTTTGAGGTATCAAATGCGGAGATTGCAGTTCTTCTCGGTCTTTGCGCTCTTGTCCTCAGTCTTGAGGCGGTAAACACCGCAATAGAGAGAACGGTTGACCTTGTGACAACGGAGTATAAACCTCTTGCGAGAATTGCCAAGGACAGTGCCGCCGGAGCAGTACTTATAGCGGCAGTATTCAGTGTTATCGCGGGTATAGTAATAATGTATCAACCTGAGGCTTTCAGAGCGATGTTTGCTTATTACAGAACTCATTTGTATATGCTTGTGATTCTGATTATCAGTCTTGTTCTCAGTTTGTTGTTTATTTTTCTTCCTCCGATTATAAAGAATCGCAAAACCGCCGAGAAAAAATGATTATATTATGCCTTGACATATGTTTAGGCTGACCAGGTGATCTGAATGAGTAAAACTGCTTTTATTGCAATTGTCGGCTGTCCGAATGTCGGAAAATCATCATTGCTTAATTCGATTCTCGGTCAGAAGATTGCTATAGTTACAAATAAACCTCAGACTACCCGTACCAGAATTATGGGTGTTCTGACGGTCGGTGATACCCAGCTTGTTTTCACTGACACCCCGGGATATCACAGACCAAAGAATAAACTCGGCGAAAAAATGATTAACGCGGTCGGCGAGGGCATCAAAGGAATGGACGCCTGCCTATTTGTGACCGAGGCTCAGGGTAATGTCGCAGAGCCCGAAATCGAATTGCTTAAAAAACTGAAAAGAGAAGGAGCGCCTGTAATTCTTGCGCTCAATAAAACGGACCTCGTAAAAGACAAAGAAGAACTGATGAAAAAGATAATCAGGTTTACCTCGCTGTATGATTTTGAGGCCGTTGTTCCTGTCAGTGCGCTGAAAAAAGACAATACCGATGTTATAATTGAAGAACTTGTTAAACTTGCGTATGATTCGGTTCATTTTTTCCCCGACGATACTCTGACCGATCAGCCCGAAAGGGTAATTGCTTCAGAACTGATACGGGAAAAAATGCTTATGCTTCTTGATAAGGAAATCCCGCACGGTGTTGCCGTGAGTATCGAAAAAATGAGGGAAAGACCCCAAAGCGATATTATGGATGTAGAAGCCCTGATTTATTGCGAAAAAGAAAGCCATAAAGGTATTATCATCGGCAAGAGCGGCAGTATGCTAAAAAGGATTTCCACCGCTGCGCGTAAGGAAATGGAAACATTCTTTAATTGCAGAATTAATCTCCAATGCTGGGTTAAAGTCAAAGAAGACTGGCGAAACAGAGAAGGCCTGATTCATAATTTCGGTCTTGATTGAGGTATATAATGGCTATACACACAAAAGGACTTGTTCTTAAAGTGAGCGACATAGGCGAAAGCGACAGAGTAGTCACTTTGCTTACCGATGACTACGGAGTGATAAGAGCTTTTGCCAACAGAGCAAAAAAGATGAACAGCAAAATGCAGTCGTCAACTCAGCTCTTATCATATTCCGATTTTTCGGTATATACGGGGAATAACAGTTATATCATAGATTCGGCCGAAGTAATTGAAGTTTTCTTCGGCTTGAGAAACGATATTGAAAAACTTGCCCTCGGTCAGTATTTCTGTTCGTTGGCTCTTGAACTGATTCCCGAAGGAGAGCCGTCATCGGAGTCGCTCAGAGTTATTCTCAACTCCCTGTCTTTTTTACAGAATGAGAAAAGAAGCAGAGAATTTATTAAAGCGGTTACAGAGCTCAAACTTCTTTCCATCGCCGGGTTTGCCCCCAATGTGGAAGCGTGTTCCTCCTGCGGAAAGAGTCCTTCCGGTGATGTCTTTTTTAACCTGAATTCAGGAAGATTTACCTGCCGTGACTGTTCCGGGAACGGCAAAAGAATTTCTGCGGGTATTCTTACCGCTTTGAGGTTCGTAATATATAATCCGGTTGACAGGATGTATTCATTTGCGCTTTCACCGGATGATATGCTCGGATTCTCTCATCTTTGTGAATCTTTCCTTCTGGCTCAAACAAAAAAGGAATTCAAAACATTGAACTTTTATAAGTCTGTTATTTCATAATCTATTTACCGGAAGGTGTTTTTTTTGAAACTGATTACTCAAACTGAAGCCCTGTCTCAGAGGTTCGGAGATTTAAACGCAGTCAGGATGATTTGCGAAAGCGGTTTTGACGGTTTGGATTATTCTATGTTTAATATGAGGTCCAACCCGAATTATGTTTTGAATACCGCAGATTATGAAAGATTTGCAAGGCAATTATCCGACATTGTAAAGTCATACGGTAAAACTTTTGAGCAGTCCCACGCTCCCTTTCCAACCGCAATACATAAAAATGAAAAATATAATAAAGAAATGTTTGAGAAAGTCAAAAGAAGCATTGAAATTGCCGGCATTCTCAATGCAAAGATAATAGTTATTCATCCTGTATATTACAAACATAATAAGTTTGAAAGGAATATGGAACTGTATCATTCTCTTGAACCCTTTGCAGAGGAATACGGTGTTAAAATTGCCGTTGAGAATATGTGGGGCAGAGGCTTTAAGAATAAGATTAAGCCCAATGTATGTTCCGTTCCGGATGAATTTAATAAATATGTTGACGCACTCGGTAAAAAGAACTTCACCGCCTGCCTTGACCTAGGTCACTGCGGACTTGTAGGTGAAGACGCAGCCGATATGATAAGAAAATTGGGCGGAGAAAGGCTTGGGTGCCTCCATATTCACGATAATAATTTTGTCGAAGACAGTCACACTCTTCCTTATACCAGAGATATGGATTGGGATTCTGTTATTTCCGCTTTGAAAGAAACTGATTACAAAGGGCATTTCACATATGAGGCTGATAATTTTCTTAAAAAATTTCCCAACGATCTGTTGAAGCCGGCCCTGGTTTTTATGAGAGAAGTCGGCAGAAGTATGATTGATAAAATCGAAAATAAGAACGAAATAAAATATTTGTAATCCTCACGGTATTGACCGGTTATTCAAATATTATGTGTACGGAAAGGACAGTTGAGATGAATAAAAGAATTGCACTTACCCCTCCGATGGGCTGGAACAGCTGGGATTGCTACGGCGACAGCGTGAATGAGGCACAGCTTAAAGCCAATGCCGATTATATGGCTAAGAATCTTAAGAAATACGGATATGAATATATTGTTTGCGATATTCAATGGTCAGAGCCTACGGCTGACGGGTATGCTTATCACGATTACGCTCCGCTTTGTATGGATGAGTTTTCACGGCTTATTCCCGCGGTAGAAAGATTTCCGTCTGCTAAGGACGGAAAAGGATTCGGCCCTATTGCTGACTATATTCATTCGCTTGGCCTGAAATTCGGTATCCATATAATGAGAGGTATTCCGAGACAGGCGGTTAAAGCTTCAATTCCCATAAAATGTGACGGTATAACTGCCGCCGATATAGCAAACACTGAATCCTACTGCCCTTGGAATACCGATATGTACGGTGTCAATGTTTCTGCTCACGGAGCAAAGGAGTACTACGATTCACTGTTTGAATTATATGCTTCGTGGGGAGTAGATTTTGTTAAATGCGACGATATAGCAAATACAGAATTCAATAAAGAGGATCCGTACTCGGCACGTAAAGAAATAGAACTTATTCGTTCCGCAATTGATTCGTGCGGCAGAAATATTGTCCTTTCTCTTTCTCCCGGTCCCGCTCCGGTTGAGGAGCACGCGCACCTTGCGCAGAACGCTGAGATGTGGCGCATATCAGGCGATTTTTGGGATAGCTGGGATAAATTATATGATATGTTCGGACGCTGTCTTTCATGGCAGGCGTATGTTAAACCGGGAGCTTGGCCGGATTGCGATATGCTTCCAGTCGGGAGATTACAGCTTTGCGATAATGACGGTGTAGGAAGAGAAAGCAGATTCACTCACGATGAAATCAAAACAATGATGAGTCTCTGGTGCATTTTCAGATCGCCATTGATGATTGGCTCGGAGCTTTCGATGCTTGATGATTTTACACTGTCTGTACTGACCAACAGTGATGTTCTCGAAATGAGCAAAAAATCCTTTAACGGCAGGCAGACCGTTCGTAATGAGGATAACGGTAAGGGAGAAATAATCTGGCAGTCTAACGGTGAAAATTGCAGATATACCGCTCTTTTCAATACCGATGATAAAATCAGAAATATCGGATTTTATAAAGGCGATGAAACCGTCTGGGATATGTGGGAACATAAATATATAGATACTGACGGTTTTGTTTCTGTCAGCCCACACGGAGTTGCTTTGCTTAAACTGGAGAAAAAGAATGGATAGAATGCCGAATTACAGGCTTGCCACTGAAAAGCCCGATCATATAATGGTCAGTATCAGCGGGGACGCAAAGACTTCGATGACGGTGTCCTGGCGTGCCGACAGGAAAACAGAGTCAGGATATCTTGAATATTATGAAAAAAACGGATGCAAATTCAGGGTTAATGCCGTCACTAAGCCTTTTGTGAGCGATGTTGATACCTCATCGCTGTTCTGGGCATGCGCAAAAAACCTGAAGCCGGGAACCAGGTATTATTATACCTGCGGCAACGATTTAAACAGAAGTGAAGAATACTGGTTCGATACAGAAGAAGAAAACCTGACAAAATTCAGGTTTCTTGCCATTTCAGATCATCAGAAGGACAATGATCATTATAATCCCGACTACTCATATCTCAATAAGTTTCTCAAGCGGATTCTGAGTGAAAATGAGGATTTAAAATTTATTCTTACTGCCGGTGATAATACCAACTGCGGTCAGCATGAAATACAGTGGAATGCTATGTTTGAAGGTTTGGAAGGTATTATAGAGCACCTGCCATACATGATGACATGCGGTAATCACGACAACCGCGGTTTTGAGTTTTATTTTCCCGAGGAAGTGAACAGATATTACGCTGAACCTGCTGAGTTTTTCAATGCAATTCTGGAGCATTCATATCCTCTGAACGGACCTGAAAACTGGCGGCCGGAGAATTACTCCTTCGACTACGGCAATGCCCACTTTACGGTTTACGGCGTCAATGAGCCCGAGCTTGTAAATGAATGGTCACTAAGCGATCTTGCATTAACCCGAAAAACCTGGAAATTCGGTTCTTATCATTTTCCTATGTATTATTCCGGATCAAACCTTTCAAATGATGACGGATTTCCGATGATGCGTGAATGTTTTGAAAAACAGGACGTGATTTTCAGCGGTCACGAACATAATTTTTCAAGAAGTTATCCGATAAAAAATGAAGAACTGTATGAAAAGCCGTCCCAGGGTACTGTTCATTATGAGCTCGGCAACGGCCATTGCAATCCACCCGGTACCAAAACCTGTGATAAAATCTGGCATTGTTCGTATTATCCTCAGGAAGAACAGGTCAGCGCTTATACCATCGTTGAAATTGACGGCAATAAAGCAAAATTCACTTCCGGACTTGACGACGGCAGAATAATTGATGAATGTGTTATAGACAAGGATAACGATGAAATCATTCCGCGCAGGCTTCCGCCGGTATTCGGACCCGGAAGAACAAGAATGATATTCAAAGGTATGGATTGCGGTCTTTGTGCGGCGGAGGTTCCTCCGATAAAGATTGACGGTAAATGGTTTATTGCTTTCGGGACGCTCTGTACGTTTATCGGAGGAAGCACCGTCAGGGAAAAAGGGAAGATGACAACTTCTGTTTACGGAAAAAGTGCCGTATTCTATGAAAACAGCGATGCAGCTGAAGTCAATGGTGAAAGTATCCGCCTTGAGAATAAGGTTGTCCGCGCAAATGCCGGTCAGCTCTATGTCCCCCTTGACTCCGTCTGTAATATATTTGGTTTTAAGTGGGCATATGCCGCCCATAATAATTTTATTTCAATAGAAACATCAAATGAGAGCGAACCTGTTCCCGAACAGCCTTAACTTTTGATATTTATTAAAAAGCGGACCTGTGGTGAAACACAGGTCCGCGATTAATGTTTTTTTTACTTTTTCTGTGGTCCGTTATAGCCGTTCTCTTTCTGAAATTCACTGATTTTGTTAATGACGCTGAGAATTACCTCAAATCCCGTTCCGACTGTTTCAGCTTCAAATCTGTCGGGAAGATCTCTGAAAGTGTGATAATACCATGTGAGTATAGGATTCTGAGCGGCAAAGGTTACGGACTTAATTCCGGCTTTTGTCATCGGGGTGCTGTCGCATCCGCCGACGGGATTATGGATGCATCCGCCCGTTTTGCTTTCGATTTCCATTTCCTCGAAGGTGTCTTTGAACATCTTTTCAAGGTCTGTATCGAATCTCGTAAACTGCCAGTCGTCTTTGATAACGACTTCAAAATAGTCCTTGTCTGCTACAGAGTCAGAGTTGATGTTCCACGCGTTTTCAAGTATAGGTTCACCCTTGTGCTGACTCGTGAAGGCCATTGAACCTCTGAGGCCGGCTTCTTCCGACCCGCAGTTAAGGTCTATTATTCTGCATCTTTCAGGAAGCTTATCGGGATTTTCTTTGAAATATTTAATAACTTCATAACTGAGGGCTATGCCGCTTGCATTGTCCATAGCGCCTTTTGAAGCATTCTTTTCATCGCCGTCGTTCCACATTATAACGAAGAAGCAGCCTATTGCGCAGATAATGGGCAGGAAATACATTGCAAATCTGAAATTCTGAAAACCGGGATTGTATCTGTAGAGAATCATTGCATTCTGATTGCCGAGCATAACCATAGTCTGAAGCACTGCCATAAAAATCGAGGTCAGAGCAATGAAGAAATAGCATATTGCGCCGAAACCGACTTTACCATAGGTAGTAATTATTCCGAGTATTGGCTTATCCTTGTATTTGTATGCGTGCTCAGAATGTTTCCAGTTCCAGCTTGTATCGGTATGACCGGAAAGGATAATTGTATAGTCATATTCTCCGTCTTCCGGAGTAATTTCACCGTAAACATTCTGTGATATTTTCTGCTTGAAAAACATATCAAAGCAGGTGCTGTAAAGAAATACGCTTGCAATCAGCCAGATAATGACTATAAGTCCGAGCGCGGCCATAGGATACCAGAGATAAGGGTTGTCCTGAGCAAAATATGAAGCAACAGAGAGAATAACACCTGCCCAGCCTGCGTAAGGTATGCCGCCTATTGAAGACCTTGGGGATACTGAAAATACTTCTTTTACGGGATTGATGCCGATTTCCCTGAGCTTATCGCCCATATAATTCGCAAATTTTCTTTCATTTTCTGAACCGGGCAGCCTTGAGCCGATATCCAGAGAAGCGTGACGGATTATTTCATAGGCTTCATCAACATATTTTTTGTTATCTTCGTTCATTTTATTCCTCCTCAAATATTAGACTTTTTGCCAATAATTATAATATATCATTTTTAATAAGATTACAAGAAGAAAATAGAATATACCGGATTTTTTAAAAGAAAAAGGAGCAATCCGGACCGTGCCGGAAAATGTTGTTGAAAAATATCATTTTGTATTGTAAAATTATTTAGAGGTGACATCTATGCTTAAAAAATTGGTTTCCGTATTAGTCATATCTGCTTTGATTACGGGTTGCGTAGTTTCGGTTCCGGTTTTTGCTCAGGATGCAGGCGGAGATTATGTAATTTCAAATCCCTATCAGAATATTGACTGGTCAACTGTCAAAGCTTACAAGACCGGTCTGCATAATCACACAAATGCAAGCGACGGCGATCCGACGCTCAAAGAGTCGATTGAAAGACATCTGGAATGCGGATTTGATATCGTAGCTATAACTGACCACGGTACAGTTAACTATACCTGGGAGACCGAGAATCCCAATAAACTGATTCATTCTGTTCTTTCTCTTATAGGCAGAAATGAAGGAGAGCTGGTTTATCTCGGTAATGAAGGCGTCTTCAATAACGGAATTTCATATACCTACTCAACTGCTGAAAACGGCGATGATTATCTCGTTTGCAGCAACGGAAAGACAATTATGAGAGTGCCGTACGGTATTGAGCAGAACGCCGTATCTGCAAACGCTCACGTTAACAGCTGGTTCGCTGATTTCCACAACAACACAATCGAAACTTATATTGATGCCGTAAAAAACGTTGATTCTCTTGACGGTGTTTGCGTTATCAATCATCCGGGTGAATACACCAAAGCCAGATATGAGATTCATTCGGCGGATGCTTATAATGACGAAGAATTCAATTATTGGTATCATATTAATAAATTTGCAAGTCTGATTGACAGATTCGGCGCGTGCATCGGAATTGATATTAATTCAAAGGGCGACAACAGAACCAGATTTGACAGAATACTCTGGGACAGGTTGCTTAATAGATTTGCCGATAACGGAGAGAATGTTTACGCTATTTGTTCAAGCGATGCCCATCAGCTTGATAAAATTGACACGGGCTTTGTCTATGCGCTGATGGCCGAACAATCAAGTTCTGCCCTCAAAAGCTGCCTTTCAAACGGAGAATTCTTCGGCGCAAGCCACTGTATAGGAAATCCTGACGAACTGGAACAAATCGCTTCTGCTGTTAAACAGTTCTACGGTGAAACAGAAACCTATACGAATATTGAGTCTGTTATCACTGAAATGAAAACCAGGGTTGAGGAAATAGAAAACGGTGAACGTGATGCCGATGATGATATCGGAATAGTTTATGATGTTCTCGATGAAAACGGTTATTTTGAAGGCGAAACCCAGCCGATGATAACCGGAATTAATATTGATGAAGATGCGGATTCAATAACAATCAATACTACTGATGCTCTTTTAGTCCGCTGGATTTCAAACGGCAAACTTATTGCTACAACCAAAGCAGATGAGGCAACGCTGAAACTTTCCGACTATTCTTCCGACCTGGGCAATTATGTCAGGGCTGAAGTCTTCGGCGAGGGCGGAATAGTATATACACAGGCTTTCCTTCTTAACGCCGAAAAGAATGCCGGTAAATCGCCTGTTGTTGACAGCGGGTTTATTGACTTTGGTAAACTCGACTGCCTTATCGGTATTTTCTCAAACTGGAAAGATATAATTGACAGGACATTTAAGAACCTGTTCTGACATTAATTTAAGGAGTTTTCAATATGAAAAAAACTTTATCTCTGATTTTATCGATTGTTTTCGTTCTGAGTGCAGCAACGGTTTTCGCCGGCGCCGCAACAACAAAGACGGATGCACTGCTCAGCAAATTGAGCAGCGCCAATGAAGTATCTGTCAAAATTAGAACCGGAAGCACCTATGCCGGGGCATCATCTGCAACGTATATAATCAAAGGCAATAACGCTGCTTACGACTATAATACCGGCTTTTTCAACGTCAGGGTTGTGCTTACCGGCGGTTCAGCCTATGCTTACCTTCCTGTTCTTCCGTTCTTTTATGTTAAAGTTGATAATACAGGTCTCGCAAATGTTGATGTATGGGCTCTTGTAAAAAGTGCAGTCGGTATAACTAAGGGTGTTACTCACTTTGAAACAAGCTATGAGGAAGAACTTGACGGTACAAGATATTATGTTGAGCAGTTCAATGACGGCGCGACGGTGAAACTTAAATTCTATTATCTCGGCGATACGTTGAAAATTCTCAACGTATATGACTCTCAGACAAAGAATGTACAGAACACGTATTTTGACGAGATATCTTTCTCCGTTTCCGACAGTATGGTTGCTGTCCCGGGCGGACTTGATCTGACCCCGTTCCTGAAAAATTTACTTTTAGCTTTTATAGCAGGTCAGGCTGCATAATTTGATTCCGTGCCGTTTTTCGGCACGGACTGTTTAATATGTCACAGATAATCCGGAGGAATGATTATGAACTTCCCGTCTGTTTTTTACAAAGCAACAAAGGAATTGAACACCTACGAAAAGCATGTTAATGCTCCTTATATCAGGAAAAATTTCAAGGCTGACGCCTGTGATAAAGCCATCATCACCGTTTCAAGTGCCGGTTTTTATGATTTATATTTAAACGGCAGAAAGATTACCAAGGGCCTTCTTGCTCCCTATATTTCCAACCCGGATGATATTATTTATTTTGATGAATATGACGTGACCGGTTTACTTAAAGAAAACAATTCGGTTTGCCTTATACTGGGGAACGGTATGCAGAATTCAATCGGAGGCAGGGTATGGGATTTTGACATTGCCCGTTTCAGAAATGTTCCTTCATTTGCTATGAGTTTAACCTATATCAAAAGTGACGGCTCCGAGGAAATAAAGTATGCCGATGAAAGCTTTAAATGTCATCCTTCTCCGATTATCTTTGATGATTTAAGAAGCGGATGCTTTTACGATGCAAATCTTGAGATAGATGACTGGATGAGTCCTTCCTTTGATGATTCTTCGTGGGATAACGTTATGAAAGCCGATATGCCGAGAGGGGAGTTCAGGCTTTGCGAAGCTGATCCGATTGTTATTACACAAGAGGTAAATCCGGTTGAGATTAAGAAGTGCAGACTTGACAGCGAATTTGATAACCGTGACAATATGAAGCTTCCCACACAGATGAATTTAGATTTTCACGGTCAGGAGGGTACTCTGTTTGATTTCGGTAAAAACACCGCCGGTATTTGCAGGCTGAAAGTAAACGGGAAAAAAGGGCAGAAGATTTGTATTATCTTCAGCGAACTTAAGCTCGGTAACGGAAACATTTCTGTTAAAAACACCGGTTCGTTTTATCCGGTAGGTTACGGTCAAACGGTTTACTATGTCTGTAAAGGCGCAAATAATGAGGTCTTTGAGCCTGCTTTTTGCTATATGGGTTACAGATATGCTCTTGCCTTCGGCCTTGATGAAGTTCAGATTTCCGATGACACGCTCACTATGCTTGTGGCAAATTCCGATTTAAAAGAGAGAGCAAATTTTGAGTGTTCCGATAATATTATGAATTCTCTCGGTAAAATGAGCAGGATAAGCGACCTTGCAAACTTCTATTATTTCCCGACTGACTGTCCTCACAGGGAAAAGAACGGCTGGACCGGGGATGCCGCTGTTTCGTCTGAGCGGATGATGCTTACCCTGACTCCCGAAAACAGCTACAGAGAGTGGCTGAGAAACATTTGCAAAGCTCAGCGCGGAGACGGCGCTTTGCCCGGAATTGTTCCGACAGGCGGCTGGGGCTTTGATTGGGGAAACGGTCCCGCATGGGATAATGTACTAACCGAATTGTGTTGGCAGATTTACAGATTCAGAGGAGATTTAACGCCTGCAAAAGAATGCAGTGAGTCTATTTTCAGATATCTGTCATATATATCTCAGAAAAGGAGAGATGACGGCCTTATTGAAATAGGTCTCGGAGACTGGTTACAGCCGCTCAAAGGCGCGGGCGATCCAACGGCACCTCTTTATCTGACCGACAGTGTAATCTCAATGTATATTTGCAGGAAATCAATGGACCTTTTCAAAGCTTTGGGTCTTACATATCATTACACATTTGCCGAAAGTCTCTATAATTCGTTCAGAAACTCAATCAGAGAAAACTGTGTGGATTTTTCAACCATGACAGTCAGATCACACTGTCAGACTGCTCAGTCAATTTGTATTTATTACGGTGTGTTTGAAGATTCAGAGAAGGCAAAAGCCTGTGATGTGCTTTTAGATATCATTCATGAAAAGAATGACCATTTTGATTGCGGAATGATAGGAATAAGGACTTTGTTTCATGTTCTCAGTGACTGCGGTCAGAGCGAGCTTGCTTACAGGATGATTACAAGAACTGACTATCCTTCATACGGAATACTGCTCAGGCAGGGCCTCACCTCATTACCTGAAGATTTTCTGCCGGAGGAAGAATGGGACAGTCCGAATTCCCTTAATCATCATTTTATGGGTGATATAATAAACTGGTTTATTCAAAGGATTGCCGGTATCAGAGTCAATCCCAGAAACAAATCCTGCAATGATTTTGATATTTCGCCTGCTTTTATCTCTCAATTAAGCAGCGTCAAGGCTCATTATGACGCTCCTTGCGGCAGGGTAGAGGTTGAGTGGAAAAAAGACGGTGATAATATCCTGCTCAATATTTCCTGCCCCGATGAAGCCGGCGGTTATATTGTCTTACCGGACGGATGGTGTTTCGTTGATGAGAATAATTCACGCAGTAAACTGAGCAGAGCGGCCATATTCAATCTCGTTCCGGGTGAATATAAAGTCTCAAAGCAATATTCATTTTGAAAACGTTTTTTTCAGCCGTTTTTTGAAAACCTCATGCTTGCATTTAAAATATAATAAAGCAATCCCGGCGGTATTAAATGACCGCCGGGATATTGTTTATACTGTAAGAAGTCCCGCATCGAGGAGATATTGACCTCCGGTGCAGTATCTTGCCTTGTCACTTGCAAGGAACAGAACCATATTCGCCGTGTCTTCGGGTTCTATCCAGGGTACTGGCTGAAGGTTTCCCGCACTTCTTTCGGCTATTTCTATCGGAGTCATTCCCTCCATTGCCGCAAGGCCGTCATTCATCGGCGTGTTAACTCCGGTAGGATGAATTGAAACAACCCTGATATTGTATGGCGCAAGCTCAATTGCCCAGGCCTTTGTTAGACCTGTCAGTCCCCACTTTGATGCAGTATAATGCGAAAGTCTGTTGCCTCCGCGAAGACCCATAACCGATGAATTGTTGATTATTACTCCGCTTTTTGCCTCTTTCATATACGGTACAACTCTTCTCGTAACATTGAACGGGCCCTTGAGATTGATATCTATCATGGCATTCCATTCTTCATCTGTCATTTTGTCAACTTCTGCGTATGCGCATATGCCGGCATTATTGAAAAGAATATCAATTCTTTTGAATTCAGCTATTGTTGATTTTACCGCATTCTGTATAGCTTTGTCATCTCTTACGTCACCTGAAAATATCAGGCATTTACCTCCGAAACTTTCTATTTCGGCTTTAAGGGATTTAAGCTCATCGCTTGTTCCGAATTCATAATCGGGATATTCTATTTTTTCTGCAACATCAAATGCCGCGATTGACGCTCCTTCTTTTGCAAGTGCAACTGCGGTGGCTCTGCCCTGACCGTGAGCGGCTCCTGTTATGAAGGCGGTTTTACCTGTAAATTCACTCATAATTGTATCTCCTCTTTATCCGTGTCTTTGAATTTGCTTTCTTTTATGTAACTGTAAAGCACATCGTCAAGCGGCACTTTTGCGACTGTATTGAATAAGTTGGTAGCATACATTATCCCTGCAAAAGCTATAAGCTGAGTCAGAGTTTCATCGTCAAATTTTTCCCTGAGTTTGCTGTATATTTCTTTGTCAATGCCGTGCGGTTTTTTTACTATCTGAGAACCGAAGTCAAGAAGTAACTGCTCGGTATCGTTAAGTTTCAGATTGTTTACATCTTCTCCGGCGTCAACAAGAATTTTTGTAAAAAACAGACCGCAGATGATACAGTCGTTGCCTGTTGAGATGGCATAGGAAAATATTGATAGAGCCCGGTCGCCGATTTTCGGCTTCAATTCATCATATATTGTATACCAATCCATATAAGTTTTGAAGGACTGAACATCGTTTAAGAGGGTTCTTTTCATATTGGTAATTCTGCCGTGTTTTTTTATCTGATCTTCGTACTCTCTTTTTACATCTTCGCTGGCAGTTTCATATTCTGTCATTGGAATAAAAGCCATAATACCGCTTCCTTTCGCTCAATATTATATCATTGATAAATTGCTTGTCAATAAGCAATCAATGTCTGACCGTTACTTTGCCGTTGCATTCAATTACAGCGTTTTCCGTAATTATTTCACCGATATTATCGGCGATTATCTCACCTGATTTCGGGTTTTTAACCGAAATGATTTCGCCTTTAATATCCGCGTTAACATCTGAATATTCAAAAGACAAATCTGCGTTTTCCATAGTGCAGTTTATCAGCTTTAATCCTTCACAGTAACAGAGTGGCTGGGTGCCGATGATTTTGCAATTTATCAGTGTAAGATTTTCCGAGTACCAGCCGAGGTATTCGCCTTTTATTATGCTGTCTTTAACAGTTGTGTTTTTTGCGTGCCAGAAAGCGTCTTTGGTGTCAAATTCGCTGTCAGAAATTTCAAGATTATTAACGTATTGAAAAGAATACTTTCCCTTCATTCTGACATTGTTAAGTTTGATATTATTGCTGTCAAGGAATAAGTATTCCGACTCGACATAACTGTTTGTCATAATAATATCATCACATTTCCATCCGAATTCCGGTGAAATTATTTGGCAATTATTTAATTTTATTTTTATACACTCTCTGAGAGCTTTGATTCCTTCCAGTTTTGAATTGCTGACTGTTCCGTTTTCCGAGTACCAGATTGCAGCCCTTGTCAGACTGTCCATCCGGCAGTTTTCAATTCTGAAGTTGTCAACGTGCCAGAAAGGGTATCTCAGCGAAAAATTACAGCCCGTGACATTTATGTTTTTTGCTTCTTTAAAAGCTGACTCACCATCGGCAGGGCCTGCGAAAATACAGTTTATGACTTCACTGTTTTTAAGGTTATAAAGAGCTCTTTCTTCATCAAATGATTTGTTTTCAATTACCAAATAAATCACCTCTTTCTTTCAAACTGTGTGTATCGGAAGTTTCGGGAAATTTAACTTTTCCGAGTATAAACGGAACAGAGAGCATAATCGCCTTACATAGATTATCGGCAATCATACAATACCAAACATAACGCAGCTCCATGGACCAGATATTTACGCAAATGTAAGTAAACAGAATTCTTACAGCCCACATGCTTATTGATTCAATTACAAATACATATTTTGTTTTGCCAAGGCCGTAATAAATGCCTTCCAGTACTATCATCAGCCCGTAAAACGGCTCTGTGAACGATATCAGTCTGAGCATTTCAGCACCGAGACCGGCTGCTGTTTTGCTGCTTGTAAAAAGATTCATAAAAGGATTGGAGGCAATGAACAGCAGTATTCCGCTGAAAAACATCAGGGTTACGGTTATTAATATGCTTGTTTTTTCAACAGCCCTGAATTTCCTTTCATCTTTTTCTCCGCGCGATATTCCTATTAAAGTGGAAGTTGATGCCCTTAATCCGTAACCGGAAATATAGAATAATTGTTCTGCATTTACAGCTATGGAGTGCGCGGCAAATACGGTAGTTCCCATTGATGAAACTATGCTTGCAAAAACGACATATCCCATACAGTTTGCCGAGCTTGTTAAAAATACGGGATAGGCTGTACTTGCGGTTTCTTTGAGAATATGTTTATCAAATACCGGTTTCTTAAACTTAAATCTGAGAAAGTCTTTTCTTCGGTAGGCAATAAACATTAAAATTCCGGCCGATGAATAGGAGATTGCCGTGGCTGTTGCCGCCCCTTTAACTCCCATATTTAATCTGTAAATAAGTAGGTAGTTGAGCACGATGTTCATTATATTCTCTATAAGAGTAACAACCATCGGAGTCTTTGTATCTTCGGTAGCTCTGATACACGCGCCCATAACTGTGTTTATTACTCTGAAAACCATCGGAAAAGAAATGATGGCAAAATAAAGCGAAGCTTCTTTTCTTATGTCCTTTGCAGCGTGCATCCACCCGGGTATGAACGGGCTGAGAACAAGGCATATTATGCCGAGTGTCACACCTGAAATGACAGTAAGCAGGAATATCTGCGAGGAAGTTCTTCTTGCTTTTTCCCGGTCTCTTTCTCCTACAGCTTTGGATATCATTGCAACTGCGGCAACCGAAATTGCCCATGGCACACTGTTTATGAGCCAGTTGACGGTTGTTGTGGTGCTTACCGCGGCAGTGGCTTTTTCTCCCAGCTGACCTACCATTGCCGTGTCGACATATTGAAGTAAAGTTGACATTATCTCCTCAATAACCGTCGGTATTGAAAGATAGATAAGCGAGCGCAAAATATTAAGCTCGTACCTTCGCTTTATATCCATAATAACGCCTTAACCGTTTATAATTCTGAGTATTCCTTCGGCTACACCGCCTTCTGCGGCAGAGCAGGTGACAATATCACACATTTCTTTTATTTTTTCGGCTCCGTCACCCATTGCAACCGAAATCCCGGCGGCTTTAAGCATTTCAAGGTCGTTGACGCTGTCACCGATTGCGACGCTGTTTTTCTCCGGAATGTTTAAATAATTCATTACCCTTTTGATCCCTGTTGCCTTGTTGTTTCCTTTTACTCCGAATTCGGTATAAGTCGGATGCCTGTAATAACTGTATTTTTCCGTAAAAAGCGTATCCTCTTCATCTGACAGATGACACGGTATAAATACTTTGCCGACTTTAAAAGTCGGATATTGTTTTTTTAATTCTTCTCCGGACTTGATGTTTATTGCGGAAAAATACTTGCAGTCATAATTCGTAATAAAAAGTGAGTCACCCTCGAGGTTCAGCTTTCTTTCGGTTTTTGTGAAGTAGTCCACCAGATCGGCAACCTCATTAACAGGAATTGTGACATTGTAAATGCTGCGGTTATCAATAAGTATATTACAGCCGAGCGAGGCAACATATCCGTCTACTTCCAGTGATTTTATTTCCGGAGGGATAATAGCCATTGATCTTGCGGTGTTAATAAAAATCTTGTGTCCGTTTTTCCTTGCGTACACTATAGCTTCCGTATTCTTTTCGCAAACGACTCCGTCATTTAACAGGGTGTTGTCAATATCAATAAAAAAAACAAATTTGTTGTCCATTTATATCAGCTTCCGGTTCTTATTTAAAAATGATTTTGTATCCGTCAGTACCTTTTACGTTTGAAACAGTCAATTCAATGATTTCTTTTGCGCTTTCCGTAGCCTGATCAAGAAGGCCCTTGCTGATCGCTCTTTCTTCCATAGATTTATTCAGAGTACTCTGGAATATATTATAGTCCTCAATTTTAATTTTATTAAACAGGCTGTTGTTTTCATCAAGTACTTCGAGGCTGTCCTCATCAATCTGATGAGAGAGAATTTTCGCCTTCGGCATAGTTACATATATTTTTTTGTCATCTTTACTGACCTTAACTTTTATTTCGCTCACATCTATTCCGGCTTTTATAACGCCGTCATACCTGATTACGAAACCCTTTGTGGTGAAGGGAATATCAAAATCGGCATAGGTTTTTTTATCGGTAAATTTATCGGCGTTAGTGTATGAGTACTCTATACTTGCGAGTTCACCGATTTTTTCTATTCTTTCTTCAATACCGGTCTGAACGACTGTAATATCGGGCTTGATGTTTGCAGGATTTGCTTTTTGACCCGCAAAAAATGAACCGGCGATAAGAGCAATCGCAATAATAAATTTTAAAAACTTCATATTGTTATCTCCCGTAATCAGAATCAATTATCAATGATTAAATTGTAACTGAACTATATTAAAATCAAATATCTTTTTTATTAAATTATTCAAAACAAGTGTTATTGATTTTACCACTTTCACCTGCGGGATACAACAGTTATTTTAAAATTTGGTTATTAACATAATTAGTGTATAAAAGTCTAAAATATGCAAAATATCTTGCATAAATCATTTTTTATGCTATAATTATAAAATAAAGTATACTATAAATAATTTTTAATCCCGACACCGGAGGTCGCTGTATGACTACTAGTGAAGAAAGAGAGCAGGCTTTTATTCTTATTTTTGAAAAATCATTCAATAATGAACTCAGTTGCGATGAAATAATTGAGCTGGCCCTTGATTCGCAGGTAATAAAAAAATCTGCTTTCACGTTCAGCCTGTTTAATGCAGCCTGTGAGAATCTTGAGGAGATTGATAAGACTGTTGCAGCTTACATAACAGGCAGAAACATTTCAAGAGTGAGTAAGGTTTCTCTTGCCGTGTTGAGGCTTGCGATTTGTGAGTTGAATTATTTAAAGAAGACACCTGCCGGAGTCGTAATAAATGAAGCGGTAAATCTCTGTAAAAAATACGCTTCCGAAGACGAATATGCATTTGTTAACGGTACACTCGGCGCAATGCTTAAAGAGAGCAGATAATCTTTATTTCGCCGTTTCAGGAGTTTGATATGCAGACTGATTACTGTCTTACCGTAACTGCCCTTAACAGATATGTTAAATCATTGCTGGATGAAGATATCAATTTAAAATCGGTATTTGTCAGGGGCGAAATCTCAAATTTTACAAACCATTATAAGACCGGTCATTACTATATGACTCTTAAAGATGAAAACGCTCAGATAAAAGCCGTTATGTTTAAAATGTCAAATCAGCGGCTGAAGTTTATGCCCGAAAATGACATGAGTGTTATTGTCAGAGGCAGAGTTTCGCTTTATGACAGGTCAGGCGATTATCAATTATATATCGACGATATGCAGCCCGACGGTACCGGCAAACTGGCCTTTGCTTTTGAGCAGCTTAAGAAACGCCTTTCACAGGAAGGATTGTTTGACGAAAACAAAAAGAAAGCCCTGCCTGCTTATCCTAAAAAGGTCGGAGTTATTACAAGTTCTACAGGCGCCGCGGTCAGGGATATAATCAATGTTATCGGCAGAAGATATCCTCTTACTGAAATCGTTCTTTATCCTGTAGCGGTTCAGGGCGATTCCGCGCCTGCTCAGATTGCAGCAGCTATCGGGTATATGAACGAAAATACCGCTGCTGATTTGCTTATAGTCGGCAGGGGCGGCGGATCTGTTGAGGATCTTTGGGCATTTAACGAAGAAGTTGTTGCCCGTGCTGTATATGACAGCGAGATTCCTGTCATTTCCGCTGTCGGTCATGAAACTGATTTTACCATTTGTGATTTTGTTGCCGATTTGCGTGCGCCTACTCCATCTGCCGCCGCAGAGCTTGCGGTTCCGGATATAAATGAACTGTCAAATAATCTTCTTGCCCTCAGTGACATTTTGCTTAACAGAGTTTCTTACAGGCTTTCATCTGAAAATACGAGATTGATTTCGCTTAAATCACGGCTGGAAGAAAAGAACCCCATAAAGAATCTTGAAAGTATGATTCTCAGATTGGATTCAGTTTCAATGAAAATCGACTCGGCTGTCAATAAGTATGTTTCCGACAAATTATCCCAGCTTAAAGAACTTGCCGCAAAAACCGAAGCTATGGATCCGTTGAGAATTCTGGGCAGAGGATACAGTGTGGTTTATAAAGACGGTAATGTTGTTTCAAAAACATCTGATCTCTCCCGCGGAGATAATATCGATATCAGATTATCAGACGGAATTGTAAAATGTGAGGTTAAATAAATGGAAAACTTTGATTATGAAAATTCTTTAAAAAGACTTGAAGAAATTGCCGCCACACTTGAAAAAGGCGAAATATCACTTGAGAAAATGACAGAGCTGTATGTCGAAGGATCTGAACTGATTAAAAAATGCACAAAAGTCCTTGAAAATGCACAACTTAAAATAACTGAAATCAGCGGTGACAGTCGAAATGAATGATACCGATTTTTTTGCTATACTAACCAATTATATTAATACTTTTAATTCCTTCGTATCGGATTACCTGAATAATCAGTCGGTGGACTGTCAGAATTCAAAAGCGGCTCGTTTTATGCTTGAAGCCATGGGTTATTCACTCAACAACGGCGGAAAAAGAATTCGGCCTGTTCTGACACTCGAATTTTGCAGGCTTTGCTGCGGTGATTATGTCCGCGCTTTACCTTTCGCTTTAAGCGTTGAAATGATTCATACCTATTCTCTTATACACGATGACCTGCCTTGTATGGATGACGATGAAGTCAGAAGGGGTAAACCTTCATCTCATATTGTTTACGGCTATGCCAATGCCTTGCTCGCAGGTGATGCGCTTTTAACTCTGGCGTTTAATAATCTTGCCGGTTGCAACGCAGGCGAAAAAGAAAAAATCAAAGCAATTTCATATCTTTCAAAATGCGCCGGCTATACGGGTATGGTCGGCGGTCAGGTTATGGATATCGAAAACGAAAAAGTCAAACCGTCAGCGGACGATATTGAGCAGACCGATTTGCTTAAAACAGGTGAAATGCTTAAGGCGTCCTGTGTCCTGGGCTGTATCTGCGCAGGAGGGGATGAAAACAGAATCAAAGCTGCTGAGTCGTTTGCATCGGATATCGGTCTTGCTTTTCAGATTGTTGACGATATTCTCGATGTCACCGGTGACAGTTCTTCTCTCGGCAAACCGACAGGCAGTGATGAAAAGAACAATAAGACCACTTATGTTTCACTTTACGGAATTGATAATTGCAGAGAGAAAGTTAAATTTTTATCTGAAAGAGCGTTGACTGCCGTTTCTGACTTTGAAGACGCGGATTTTTTAAGGATATTTACGCAAAAACTGGTTAACAGGAACTCTTGATTATGGAAAATAATTTATCATACCCTATTCTTGAAAAAATCAAATCACCGGATGATGTAAAATCCCTTGATAATACTGACCTGGATGAACTGTGTAGCGAGATAAGACGGAAGCTCATCAATACAGTCTCTCAAACAGGAGGCCATCTGGCTTCCAATCTCGGCACGGTTGAACTGACCGTTGCTTTACACAGAACCTTTAATCTGCCTGCCGATAAAATAATCTGGGATGTCGGCCATCAGGCTTATACTCACAAAATACTTACCGGCAGATTTGATGTTTTTGATACACTCAGACAGGAGGGCGGTATTTCGGGATTTGTAAGGCCGGATGAAAGCAAATATGACAGCTTTTATGAAGGCCATGCCGGCACTTCGGTATCACAAGCTGAGGGAATTGCCGAAGCTAACAGATTTCAGAAAAATAAAAACTATACGGTTGCTGTAATTGGGGACGGTTCCTTCGGTAACGGAATGGTGTATGAAGCTCTCAATCAAACCGGCGCATCAAAAGACAGACTTATAGTCATTCTCAATGATAATGAGATGTCCATCAGCGAAAACGTCAGTTCTGTTGCAAGGCATCTGGCCGTTGTGCGTGCGAAGCCCGAGTATTACCGATTTAAAGCGACAACAGAAAAGGCTCTCAGAAAAATACCTCTTGTCGGTAAATACCTTGCGCGTTTTGTTTTTAAAATCAAGAGCTTGTTGAAGTCTGTAATTTACAATAATAGTTCTTATTTCGAAAAGTTCGGCTTCAGATATATAGGCCCGATTGACGGTCACGACATCAACACTCTGTGTGAAGCGCTTAACTCTGCGAAACTTGTGGTTGACAAACCGGTTTTATTGCATATCAATACAATTAAGGGTAAGGGCTATGATTTTGCCGAGAACTCACCTGATCTGTTTCACGGCATCCCCGGGTTTGATATCAATACCGGAGATTATCTGCCGGATAAATGTACCTATTCGTCGGTATTTGGTGATGCGCTTTGTGATTTTGCGGGAAAAGACAAACGAATTTGCGCGGTTACAGCGGCTATGTCCATAGGGACCGGTCTGAGCAGATTCTTCAGTGAGTATCCTGACAGAGCCTATGATGTCGGTATTGCCGAGGAACACGCCGTAACATTCTGCTCCGGATTGTCTGCAGGCGGTATGCTTCCGGTTTTTGCTGTATATTCAACTTTTATGCAAAGGTGTGTTGATCAGCTGATTCATGACGGCGCTCTTCAGAGAAACAAGATTGTTGTTGCTGTTGACAGGGCCGGTTTTGTCGGCGCAGACGGAGAAACGCATCAGGGGCTTTTTGATGTTCCTCTTCTGGAAAGTTTACCTTTAACTACCGTTTATTCTCCTGCCACTTATAACGACCTCAGAAATGCAATGTATAATGCATTTTACAAGGACAGCAATCTCGTTGTAATCAGATATCCCAGGGGCAGCGAAGATGAGAACTATTCCTCAATTTCCAGCGGCGGTGATTATGATATCTTCAATGAGAATTCACCGGTATTTATAGTAACATACGGTAAAGAGACATTTGAAGCTATGAAAGCGATTCAGGCTCTTAAAAATAAAGGTATAGATGTTGGTATTCTAAAATTAAATAAAATAAAACCTCTGAAAACCGAAGCGGTTGGAGCCGTTTTGAATAAAGAAAAACTATATTTCTTTGAAGAGGGAATGATCAGCGGGGGAGTGGCGGAAAAATTTGCTTCACTTTTACTCGAAAACGGATATCACGGTTTATATAGGTCTTTTGGTGTCGGTGATGAGTTTGTTCCTCACGCATGTGTTGACAGTCAGATGAAAAAATACAGTCTTGACTGTGACTCTATCGTTAATATTATTGAGAAAGAAGCGATGAGCGGTGAGTGAAAAACTCAGACTTGATGTAGCTGTTTACGAGCGCGGCCTTGCGGAAACGCGTGAAAAAGCAAAAGCCATGATAATGGCCGGTGTCGTTTATGTAAACGGAATTAAAGCGGTTAAGTGCGGAGATAAAATCAATCCCGAAGACGAAATCGCAGTTAAAGGTAAAACGAATCCTTATGTCAGCAGGGGCGGTCTCAAACTTGAAAAAGCGATTAATGTTTTCGGCATAAATCTGAATAATAAGATTTGCCTGGATATCGGCGCTTCAACAGGCGGCTTTACCGATTGTATGCTTCAGAACGGAGCGTCAAATGTTTATTCGGTTGATGTCGGTTACGGTCAACTCGCCTGGAAACTGCGTACCGATCCGAAGGTAGTTAATCTTGAGAGAACGAATTTCAGATATTGCACCAAGGAAAACATTCCCGATGACATTGATTTTGCATCGGTGGATGTATCCTTTATTTCGCTTAAAATAATCTTACCGGTAATGTACCGCTTTCTCAAACAGGACGGTTTGGCTGTTTGTCTTATTAAGCCGCAGTTTGAAGCAGGAAAAGAGAATATCGGAAAAAAGGGAGTAGTCCGTGATAAATCTGTTCACCTTGATGTAGTTACCGATATTTGCACTTTTGCGCAGGAAAACGGTTTTGTTCTTCTGGGGCTTGATTATTCGCCGGTTAAGGGTCCGGAAGGAAATATCGAGTATTTAATGTATCTGTCGAAAAGCGAAGTCATCACTAATTCCGGGGAATTTGATATTTCCGGATTGGTTAACGCTTCCCATCTTGCCCTTGATTGAGAGGTGATACGATGAAACTTGCGATAATGCCTAATTTGTCAAGAACTGAAGCAGAAAGAGTTACTGCCGATATCTGCAAAAACCTGAAACTGCTTGGGGCTGAGTTCACTTTTGATTTATCTTTTAAAGATAGGTTTGATGCATTTGACTGTGAATTTAAAGAAATTGACTCGGCAATAAAAGAAAGTGATGCGGTAATTGCTGTCGGAGGAGACGGGTCTATTATTCACGCTGCTCAAAAAGCTGTAAGATACGGCAAACCGATTCTCGGTATAAATGCCGGCAGACTTGCTTTTATGGCGGGTCTTGAGGATAATGAACTCAATCTCCTTTCCCGGTTGATAGAAGGGAAATACGAGCTTGATCGCCGCTTTATGCTTAAGACCGTGCTTTATGATGAGGACAATCCCGTATCCGTTGATTACGCTCTTAATGAATGCTTTGTCACGAATGGAGAGCGTCAAAGAATGACTGAAATCGACATTTCTCTTAACGGTAAGAAATTCAACGAGTATCTTTGCGACGGCGTTATAGCTGCAACCCCGACGGGTTCAACCGCATATTCTCTATCTGCAGGCGGTCCTGTTGTTGATCCTGAACTTGAAAGTGTTATTTTTACCCCGGTATGCCCGCATTCTCTTGTAGCGCGCTCGATTATGTTTAAGCCTGATGCATTGATAACTGTCAATTCCGGGGAAGAAACCGATTTGTATTATTCGAATGACGGCACCGAGCCTAAGCTGATTAAGAGCAATCAGAAGATAAGTATTTCAGGTGCTGATTTTACGGCGGATTTTATTAGAATCAAGTCTGACAGTTTCATTGATATTCTGTATAAAAAACTGTCACAAAGAAAATGAGGAGGATGAATCTTGAAAAAGCGCAGACACGAGGCAATTCTTAAAATCATAGAGAATAATTGTATCTCAACACAAACAGATTTGCTAAATAAACTAAACGAAGAAGGTTTTGAAACAACTCAGGCAACCATTTCAAGAGACATCAAAGATCTCAGACTTGCGAAGAAGCCTGACGAATTCGGCAGAGCCTGCTATACCGTTAATAAAGGTGACGGAGGGGAGCTTACCGGTAAATACAAAAGTGTATTCGATCACAGTGTAATATCAACCGATTGTTCAGGTAATATAGTAGTAATCAAGTGTTATACCGGTATGGCAAACGCTGCCTGTGCTGCTCTTGATGCTATGCAGTGGGAGGGTATTATCGGTACTTTGGCAGGTGATGATACTATTTTCGCTCTTTGCCGCAACAATGAAACCGCCTTGAAAACGAAAGACACGATTGCCAATGTTATAAAATAAATTCCGGGGGTAGTATTTATGTTGACCGGATTAAAAATTGAAAATATTGCGGTTATTGAGAATGCTTCTCTTGAATTCGGGCCGGGTCTTAATGTTCTGACCGGAGAAACCGGCGCAGGAAAATCAATAGTCATTGATTCAATTAACGCCGTAATAGGTGAGAGGACTTCCAGAGAATTAATCAGAGACGGTTGCGATAAAGCAAAAGTGGTTGCTCAGTTTTCAGATATCGGTGCAAATATCTGCACATTTCTTCACGACAACGATATTGAAAAAAATGACGATAATTCACTTATTATAAGTCGTTCGATTTCTCTCAGCGGAAAAAATATCTGTAAAATAAACGACTGGCCTGTTACGGTTTCCAAGTTAAAAGAATTGGGCGCCATGCTTATAAATATTCACGGTCAGCACGACAGTTTAACACTTATGTCTCAGGATAAGCAGCTGGAATATATTGATTTGCTTGCCGGTAATTCAGAAGTAAAAGGTAAATATAAATCAGCATTTTCTGAGCTTATAAAAACGAAAAAGGAGCTTGACAGACTTTACGATTTAAGCGACGAGAAGAATTCAAGGCTTGAATATATCAATTTTGTTATTGACGAAATCTCCGGTGCTGAAATAAGAGATGGAGAAGAGGAAGAACTGCTGAAAGAGAAGGAACTGATTCAGAACAGTTCCGATGTCAAGAAGGCGCTTGAAAAGGTTTACAGTGCCATATCGGAAGAAAACGGACTTTCAGATTCTGTTGCGGCGTGTTCTGATGAGCTTGATAAATTCACCGGGCTTTATGCTGATATTGATTCGGTTGCCAAAGGCCTGAAAGGACTGTCTTACGATTTGAGCGAGTACGCTTCTCAGATAAGGGATCTGTCTGACAAATTCTTTTTCGGCAGCGAAAGAATTTCCGAAATAAATGACCGTCTTGATGTTATTTACCGTCTTTCAATGAAATACGGCAAAAATGAAAAAGAAATCCTTGAAAATTATGATAAACTAATTGTCGAGAAGGATGAGCTCGACAATTTTGATGAAAAAATAGCTGAACTCGAGAAAACACTTTGTTCAAATTCCGATACCGTTAAAAAGTATTCCTCACAGCTGACTGCTTCAAGGAAAAAAACAGCGCTTGATTTTGAAAAGAAGGTTATTGAAGAGCTCAGATTTCTTGATATGCCTAACGTTGAGTTCAAGGTAGATATAAAGGAAACGCCTCTTAATTCAAAGGGAGCGGAATCAGTAAACTTCCTTATGAGCGTTAACCCAGGACAGGCGCCTGAACCGATTTCCAAAATAGCTTCCGGCGGTGAATTATCAAGGATTATGCTCGCAATTAAAAATGTTTTATCCGGAGCTGATGAAACTGAAACTCTTGTATTTGATGAAATTGATACGGGAGTCAGCGGCTCTGCGGCGGAAAAAATAGCGTTGAAACTTGACAGCGTATCAAAAGGAAGACAGGTTATATGTGTTACTCATCTGCCTCGCATTGCCGCTCAGGCCGATAATCATTTTAAGATTATTAAAACCGTTGATAAGAATCAGACTTATACCAGTATTATTCCTCTTGGCTTTGACGAACGCGCAGAGGAACTCGCTAATATTACCGCCGGCAGCGGCGTGACTCCCTTACAGATTGAAACAGCTAAAGAGATGCTTAATAAAGCAAAGGAGACAAAGAAGTGAAAATCGGTGTATGTGTCGGAACGGACATAAACAGAGCGTTATTTGCAAAAAAAGTCGGTTATGATTTTGTTGAATCGAACTGTCAGTCGATAGTTAAATTAAGCGATGATGAACTGCAATCCTTTAAAAATCTTGGAATTCCCGTTCTCTCAGCCAACTGTTTTATTGGTTTGAGAGTTGTCGGTGATGAGTTTGATGCCTGCGCTGTAAGTGAATATCTTGACAGGTTATTCGAGAGAAGTTCATACCTCGGAATGAAATATCTTGTTTTCGGTTCGTCGGGCGCAAGGAGAAAACCTGATAATATGTCGCTTGAGCAGACAAGAGATCAGATTGCCGTTTTTCTCAAAGATTTTGTTGCTCCGAGAGCTGAAAAATACGGTATTTACATCGCGGTTGAGCCGCTGAGGAAAGAGGAATGCAACGTAATAAATACAGTTCCTCAGGCTATCGTGATAGCTGAAACAGTTAATTCTCCGTATATCAAAGTCCTTGCAGATGTTAAGCATATGGTTTCCGAGGACGATCCGCTTGATAAGATACCATCTTACGAAGGCATGATTGTTCACGCTCACACCTCAAACCCCACACCCGGTCTCGATCCGAAGTATAAAAGAACTTATCCCAGAGAAGGAGATTTATTTGATCAGGATTCATTTTTCCTTCCTCTTATACAAGCCGGTGTTGAACAGTGCGCAATAGAAGCTGATGTAATTGACTTTGAGGATGACGCAGAGGCTTCCTTTGCGCTGCTTAAAAAATACAGGTGACAGTGATGAATTATGATGAGAAATTATTTTCTCACGGGGCCGGGGATTATCATATTCCGCGTATTGCTCTTGATGTTATGCCGGATGACTGCCCGGACAGTTTGAAATATCTGTATGAAAGCGTAACAGTTGATGATGAACTTGATTACACAGGTCATCCGGATTCTGTATTGTTGAAAAACGGAGATATTCTTTCATTTTTCCCGTCAGGCCACGGAAAGGGCGCATTGAAAACCGGAATAAGTCATGACGGCGGACTGTCTTTCAATGATAAACTTAAAAACATTCCTTCTTCTTGGAAGAATTCGCGAGAAACACCGACTGTTTACCGTCTTGAATTTTCAGACGGAACGCCGGATAAACTTCTACTAGCCTGCGGCAACCCGGACTGGCACGACGGTGTTGTTTCGACAGGGGGATTTAACTGCTCGGTTTCGGATGATGAAGGAAAAACCTGGAGCGATTTTGAACTGTTTCACAGCAAAGCAGATGGCTTTATGTCAAATACTATTGTTGTATTTGCATCTTTGACAAGGCTTAAAGAAAACGGCAAATTCGTTGATAAGTGGATGGGCTTGTTTCACGATGATGAATTTGTAAATTATAAAACAATTCTCACTTTTGAAAACGGCAAAATGAAATGGACCTTTCCTGAGCCTTATTTAAGCAAGTACAGAGCACTTGAAAAGTCGGCAAATATTTGTGAGGTTGAATGTATCAGAAGTGATTCCGGCAGGGGAGACGAGCTTTGCATTATAGCAAGAAGCAACAGTAAAGTATATAATTCACTCATTTCATTTTCTACTGATGAAGGAAAAAACTGGTCTGAGCCTAAAGAGGTTCCTTCCTCGCTTAACGGTGAAAGACACAAGGCCGACTATTTTCCTGACGGCCGTCTGTATATCGATTTCAGGTCAATTGAAAGAGATTACCGGAAGTTAATGAAGTACGATCCCGGTACCGGTAAAAACTGGTTCAGCGAAGGCTGGTGTGGCTGGATTGGTACATTTGATGATTTAAAAGAAGGAAAAGAAGGTCAATACAGATTAAAACTCGCTCACACCTATTCAGATAATAATGAACTTCCGGGTATTCGCGCAGATGCCGATACAGGTTATTGCGGTCATGTCGTGCTTGATGACGGCACTCTTGTTACCTGTACTTACGGTAAATTCGGCAAATTGAATTCTGACGGAAGTTTAAAAACTTATGTTGTCTCAAAAAGACTTAAAGTTGATGATATTGACAGATTGTTTGATATGACGCAAAAAAAGAGAGCCCTTTAACGGGACTCTCTTTTTTATATCGGTATTCTTTTATCAGTATTTGAAATTCGTATATTTGATGTGAGTAATTCCGGTTGCGGTACCGGAGCCGATGCTGATATCAATTCCCACAGAAATATTGAATTCAACCGTGAGACTGACTATCTCATTTGTCTTTGAATTTATTTCGGCTTTTACTACTGCATTTTTGTAAGATTCATCAACTTCAGCGCCTTCATATGTGCCTGCGATTGCGTCATATATTACTTCACCTGTTTTGTGATCGTAATATCCTTTGTCTTCATTTCCGACGCAGATTCCGCATTTATCAATAGGAGCGTTTGTGAATTTATTGCTCTTTCCGCCGTGGCTGTTTCCGCCCTTGACATTCAGAGTGATAATATAATTATCTCCCTTTTCTTCGCATTTTGCAGCTGTGATGTCTGAAGTTGAAAGGGTGCTCTTTCTCAGATAATGATGTTTTGCATCGTCATCCCATTTGCCCTTTGTAACCGTTTCAGTGTATTTATTATCGCTTCCGATACCTACAAATTGTTTTACAAGACCGGAGAAAGGCCTAAGCGCCATGCTCATATCCATGTTTTCATTGTCTGTATAGCGCTCTTTTGAGAATCCGGCTTTTTTATCGAAAGCATTGTTTACAGCTTCATTATAGAAGGCGATAATCTCTTCATTTGAAGAAGGAGCTTTGGCAGTTTCTGTTGTTGATTCTTCTGTTGTTTCTTCTGTTGCTTCTTCTGTTGTTGATTCTTCTTCTTTGATTTCGGCTTGAGTCGATTCAATTTCAGTAGTTTCAGAAGCCGGAGCTTCTGTTGTTTCCGGTTCTGTATCAAGCTGAGTTTCTTCAGATGCTGAAGTTGCGGTTTCGTTATTTTCTTTACCGCAAGCGGCAAAAGCAAGAATGAGAGTTAATGCAAGCAGAATAGAAATAATCTTTTTCATAATACTTACCTCCGTTAACTTACTTATTTAAAATACGAACTCTGATTGCGCCGAGAGAATCTGTATTAAACGGTTTATCGGTATCGATTACCGTGTAGCCCATGCCTTTCTTGGAAGCAGTAAATACATTGCTTATGGCAGCGCCGGCTTCTGCGGCAGCAGCCTCAGATTTAACTGAAAATGATTCATCTTCTTTATGGAGAAGACAGGTTCTGCAAATGAATTTCTCGGGAAGTTTGGCATTCGGATAATTAACCGAATTTTTGATTTCGCCTTTTTCAAGGTAAGCCGATACTTCCTGTGCAGCCATAACCGCACAGTTATCCTCGCTTTCGGGAGTTGATGCGCCGAGATGGGGAATGGCAGTTACGCCGTCATGACATATCTGATCATCGGTGGGGAAGTCCGTAATATATGCCGCAACTTTTCCGCTGTCGAGAGCGTCCAGAAGTGATTTGTTATCAACAAGCTCACCTCTTGCAAAGTTGAGTATTCTCACACCGTCTTTCATCTGTGAAATGGAATCGGAATTGATAATACCTCTTGTACCGTCGTTGAGAGGCAGATGAAGGGTAATATAATCTGATTTGGCATAGATATCTTCTAAATCAGATGTAATATCATATCCTTTTTCATTGAAAGCTTTGATTTTGTCGTCGCTGAGGAAGGGGTCGTATCCTATAATTTTCATTCCGAGAGAGCTTGCACTATCGGCAACAAGAGCGCCGATAGCACCCATACCGACGACGCCGAGGGTTTTACCGCTGATTTCCGGTCCGGCAAATGCGGACTTTCCTTTTTCAACAAGTTTTCCTACATTTTCACCCTCACCTTTAAGAGATTTGCACCAGTCATAAGCTGCTGCAATTTTACGCGATGAAAGGAAAAGGGAACAGATAACAAGTTCTTTTACAGCGTTTGCGTTAGCGCCGGGCGTATTGAAAACTACAACGCCTTTTTCCGCGCAATCAGCAACAGGGATATTATTGACACCCGCGCCTGCTCTTGCTATTGCAATTGTTTCCGGGGCAAGCGTTGTTTCGTGCATTGAAGCGGAACGGACAAGGACGGCATCGGGATTCTCTATAGCAGAACTGTAAGTATATTTGCTTGCGTCGAGCTCAGAAAGACCGATTTCGGAGATTTTGTTTAGCGTTAATATTTTATACATTACTTTGCCTCCGATCAGTTGTTCTTTTCAAACTCTGCCATAAAGTCAACAAGTTTTTCAACACCTTCAACGGGCATTGCGTTATAAATGCTTGCTCTCATTCCGCCTACGGAGCGGTGACCTTTTATGTTAACAAAGCCGGCTTCTGCCGCTTCTTTAACAAACTTGGCGTTGAGTTCTTCGCTGTCTGTGACAAAAGTGACATTCATCATAGATCTGTCACTCTTCTTAACGGGGTTGCTGAACATCTTGCTGTTGTCGATATAATCATAGAGAATACCGGCCTTTTTCTCATTCCTTATTTTAAGAGCTTCAAGTCCGCCTATGCTCTTAATCCATTCAAGCACAAGTTTGCACATATAGATTGAGTAGCAAGGGGGAGTATTATACATAGAATCGTTATCAGCAAGCACTTTATAGTCGAGCATTGTCGGGGTGTAGGGTCTGGCATTGCCGAGAAGATCTTCACGGACAATAACAACTGTAAGACCGGCGGGTGCGACATTTTTCTGAGCACCGCCGTAAACTACGCCGTATTTTGAAACATCCATAGGCTCAGAGAGGAAGCAAGACGAAACATCTGCAATAAGAGGTACATTACCCGTATCGGGTAACTTTGTGAAACGGGTGCCGTAGATTGTATTATTCTGGCAAATATAAAAGTAATCTGCGTCGGGGGTGAAATTTGCTTTGTCAAGTTCCGGTATGCATGAAAAGTTCTGTTCCTTTGACGAACCGACAACCTTAACGTCGCCGTACTTACAGGCTTCTTTATAAGCCTTTGTGGCAAATGAACCTGAAAGCACATAGTCAGCTTTGCCGCTGCCGTTCATAAAGTTAAGAGGGATAGCGGCAAATTGGGTTGAGGCACCGCCCTGGCAGAAAATGATTTTGTAGTTATCGGGAACCGAAAGAACTTCTCTGAAAAGATCAAGCGCGCCGTAGATAATGGGCTCATAAGCTTTTGAACGGTGGCTCATTTCAAGTACGGACTGACCGGTTCCTTCATAATCAAGCATCTGTTCTGCCGCTTGATTCAGTACGCTTTCGGGAAGCATTGAAGGGCCTGCTGAAAAGTTGTAAACTCTGGACATATATAATTCCTTCTTTCTTAAGGATAATTGATAAATCTAATTATTTTCATTCGCGGCTATGATTCCGATGCCGAGATCCGCAAGCTGAATATCATCAACATTGGCGGGACAATCGGTCATAGGCTCGCTTGCATTCTGAACTTTGGGATACGCAATAACATCCCTAAGCGATTCACATCCGAGCATTTGCATTATAAGTCGGTCAAGGCCTATTCCCATTCCTCCGTGAGGCGGCGCACCATACTTGAAAGCGTCAAGCAGATAACCGAATTTAGCATGGGCTTCTTCATCTGAAAGGCCGAGAAGAGTGAATATTCTGCTCTGAAGTTCGGAATTGGTAATTCTGATTGAACCTGAGCAAAGTTCAATACCGTTGAGAACAAGGTCGTATGCTTTAGCTCTTACATTGGCTTTATCTGTTTCAAGATAATCGAGGCATTCATCCATTGGCGAAGTAAACGGATGATGCATGGCGACGTATTGACCGAGATCTTCGTCCCAGTCGAAAAACGGGAACTCCGTAATCCAGAGAAGATTATACTTACCGTCCGGTATTATGTCAAGTTTTTTTGCTACTGTCTGACGTAAAGCACCGAGTACAGTAAGAACTATTGAATTTTTCTTATCTCCTACTATTAAAACCACATCTCCGGCTTCTGCACCGGAAGTCTTCAGAATGGCCGCCATCTCGTCATCAGTCATAAATTTTGAGAAAGACGCATTGTATTCTCCGCTGTCGTCTATCCTTATATAAGCAAGTCCCTTTGCTCCGTTTCCCTTTGCCGCGTCGGTCAGTTTGTCGATTTCTTTGCGGGTAAGAACAGAATATGCTTTTTTGGCGGTAATACATCTGACTGAGCCGCCTTCATTTACAGCCCCGGTAAATACTCCGAAACCGCAGTTTTTAACCGTATCGGTCAAATCGGTGATTTCGAGACCGTATCTGGTATCGGGTTTGTCGCTGCCGAAGCGTTCCATTGCTTCTTTATAGGTCAGTCTGGGCAGGGGAAGTTTGATTTCAACTCCGAGTGCTTCCCTGAACACTCTTTCCATATAACCCTCACCGATAGCAAGCACGTCTTCCATATCGACAAATGACATTTCAAGGTCTATCTGAGTGAATTCGGGCTGTCTGTCCGCCCTGAGGTCTTCGTCCCTGAAGCAGCGCGCAATCTGCATATATCTGTCAAAGCCTGCAACCATCGAAAGCTGCTTGTATAATTGAGGACTCTGAGGCAGGGCATAGAATTTGCCCTTATGAATCCTTGAAGGAACAAGGTAGTCTCTTGCACCTTCCGGAGTTGATTTTATAAGAATAGGGGTTTCTATTTCAATGAATCCGTTTTCATCAAAATAGTCTCTTGTTATTTTAGCAATCTTGTGACGCATTATAATATTACGCTGAAGATCGGGACGGCGAAGATCCAGATACCTGTATTTAAGTCTGGTGAGTTCTGCGGTCTGAGAATTTTCAGTGATTTCAAACGGGGGAGTCTCGCTTTTTGAAAGAACACGAAGATCTTCTACTTCAACTTCAATATCACCTGTCGGGATATCCGGATTTTTTGAAGAACGTTCTCTGACTGTTCCTTTAGCCATCAGAACATATTCACTTCTGACTGTAAACGCCTTGTCAAAGATTTCCTTTTCGGTTGACTCATCAAAAGCGAGCTGTATAATTCCTGTTCTGTCTCTTAAATCAACAAATATAAGCGAGCCGAGATCTCTTTGACGCTGTACCCAACCGCATACTGTGACTTTTTTACCAATATCTTCCGCTCTGAGAGCACCGCAATAATCGGTGCGTTTTAATCCTGTCATTAAATCCATTTTTATTTATCCTTTCAATCCGTTGATAAGCTTGTCAAGATTAAAGTCTCCTATGGGATTATCAGACAGTCCCTCGGCGGCTTCATTCAAACAAAGGCGCATAAAATGATCTTCAAAATCATCGATTTCAAGTTCGGTAACATTTCCGGTATTCATATTTTTTACCTTTAATTTACCGCTTTCAAGTTCGTCGTTACCGAGAACGGCAGTATACTTAGCACCTATTTTATCCGCGTATTTCATTTGGGATTTCAGTGACCTTCCGGAGACATCAACCTGCGTGAAAATACCTGCCGATCTCAGATCGCACGCTATTCTCATTGCTTCCGCTGATACCGATTCATCCAAGGGGGCAATGTATAATTCGCAGGTGTCGTCCTCAGGCAACTGAATTCCCTGGTTCTCCATTACTTTTTTCAGGCGAACAAGACCGAGACCGAAGCCGAGCGCGGGAGTTTTCTGGCCGCCGAGTTCCTCGACAAGACCGTCATATCTGCCGCCTCCGCAAACAGTGCCCTGTGCCCCTATATCCGTTGAAACAAACTCGAATACGGTTCTTGTATAATAATCAAGGCCTCTTACTATCTCAGGATCAACTGTATATTTGATGCCGAGTTTGTCAAGATATTTTTTGACTTCATCAAAATGGTTTCTGCAATCATCACATAAATAATCGAGAATTACCGGCGCTCCTTTGCAAATTTCCTTGCACACAGGACTTTTGCAGTCGAGTATTCTCATCGGATTTTTATCAAGTCTGTCAAGACAGGTTGCGCACAGTTCACTTCTGTAGTTCTCAAAATATGTTTTAAGAGCTTCGTGATACTTTTTGCGGCACTCCGGACAGCCGATAGAATTAAGACGCAGTTCAATACCCTTAATTCCGAAAAATGAGAAAACTTCGTTTGCCAGAGATATAATCTCCGCATCGGCGGAAGGCTTTTCCGAGCCGAACATTTCTACGCCGAATTGCTGAAATTCCCGCATTCTGCCTGCCTGCGGTTTTTCATAACGGTAGCAGTTCAGGATGTAAAAAATCTTTTCGGGCAGCGGTTTATTGAAAAGACCGTGTTCAAGATAAGCCCTTACAGCTCCGGCGGTGCCCTCCGGTCTTAATGTGACCGATCTTCCTCCTTTATCATCGAATGTATACATTTCTTTCTGAACTACATCCGTTGTTTCCCCTACACCTCTCTGAAACAGTTCCGTGTATTCAAAAACAGGAGTGCGAATCTCTTTAAAACCGTATACCTTTGCTATCTCGGCAAGTGAACTTTCAATAAATCTTTGTCTGCCGGTTTCATCAGGAAGTATATCTTCCGTACCTTTAATATGATTAATTAAATTTGCCATATCAATCCCTCTGACTATAAGTATTACTTGGGGTTAACTATGTCACGCCAGTCAAGGTCTCCTCTTGAGAGTGAGTGAATAAGTGCTTCGGCTGTTGCGATATTGGTCGCAACCGGAATATTATGCACATCGCACAGTCTCAGAAGGGTGGCTTCGTTTGCTTCATGAGGCTTGGCTGTAAGCGGATCCCTGAATAAAAGCAGGAGATCGATTTCGTTACATTGAATTCTCGAAATAATCTGTTGGTCTCCGCCCTGTGATCCGGTGAAAAATCTTGTTATTTCGAGACCGGTCGCATCTGAAACCGCTTTCCCCGTTTTTCCGGTAGCAAAAAGATTATGATGGCTTAAAATTCCGCAATAGGCTATGCAAAATTGGATCATCAGTTCTTTTTTTGCATCGTGTGCTATTAATGCTATGTTCATATAATCTTCTCCCTTTCTTAAGCAGTTTCGTTTTTAGTTTTCTTCGGGTGAATTACCTGACGGTTCGGTTGACTGTATGTTATCCGCTCCGTTATCCTCATCAATTTCATCATAGTTTGATTCAGCTTCATTTGCTTTTTCAACAGGAACTGCGGAAATAACCTTGTCTTCATCTGTCAGGTTGATTATCTTAACGCCTTTTGCTGTTCTTGCATGCGGAGAAATCTGTTCAAGAGGTATGCGTACCATCATACCGCTTGAGGTTATAATCATCAGATCGTTGTCGGCGTCGACAGATTGAACATTGACAACTTTGCCGTATTTGTTAATCTTGAAATTAATTTGACCCATACCGGCTCTTGAATGTATCGGATAATCTGATGACGGCGTGAGTCTGCCGAGTCCTCCTTCGGATATGGTCAGGACGAATTTATCATCGTAAAGAATATCGGCTCCGACAACCTCGTCATCACCTATAAGCTTTATCGCTCTGACACCCGTGGCGGTTCTTCCGATTTCTCTTGCCTGATTTTCATAGAAGCTGACACACTTACCGTTTCTTGAAGCAACGATAATCTTTTGATTGCCGTCGGTAAGTCTTACCCAGCCGAGTTCGTCGTTTTCATTAAGATTAATAGCGATGATGCCGCTTTTTCTGATGTTTCTGTATGTGTTGAGGGATGTACGCTTGATAATGCCTCTTCTTGTTATCATTGAAAGATAGACATCTTCAGTATCAAAGTCGGGTACTCTTATCATTGCGGTAACTTTTTCATCCTGACTGACAGGAATAACATTGATAACGTTTGTACCTTTGCTTTGGCGTGATCCTTCCGGAATCTGATATCCCTTTACCCTGTATGCTCTGCCGAAGTTTGTGAAGAACATTATAAAGTCATGCGTTGAGCAGCTGAGAATAGTCCTTACATTGTCTTCATCTCTCTGCTTGATGCCTTTGACGCCTCTGCCGCCTCTTGATTGCTGCCTGTATTCGTTGACGGGAGTACGTTTGATATATCCCATATCGGTCAGCGTATAGACACAGGTACACTCCGGAATAAGGTCTTCCATATCTACTTCACCGCTGACTTCGGCTATTTCTGTTTTTCTGTCATCGCTGAATTTATCCCTGATTTCGGCAAGTTCTTCCTTGAGTACGCCCTTTAGCAATGTTTCATCCGAAAGAAGTTGACGGCAGTATGCAATCTTTTCTTCAATCTCTTTATATTCGTCTTCAAGTTTTTCTTTATCAAGACCTTGAAGCGCTTTAAGACGCATATCAAGAATAGCCTGAGCTTGAATATCGTCAAGTTCAAAGCGATTCATCAGATTTTCTTTTGCGTTGTCATAACTTGCGCGGATTATGCGGATAACTTCATCAATATTCTCCTGAGCGGTAAGAAGTCCTTCGAGTAAATGAGCTCTTTCAAGTGCTTTTTTGAGATCAAACTGGGTTCTTCTGCGAATTACCTGTTCCTGGAAAGCAATATATTCATCAATGTAATTTTTAAGAGTCAGAATTTTAGGTTGCTTCTGATCATCAACAAGGGCGCGGATAATAATGCCGAAAGTTGACTGAAGCTCAGTTTGCTGAAACAGTTTGTTGAGGACAACCTGCGGATTTGCATCGCGCTTTAATTCGATGACTATCCTCATACCGTTTTTATCGGTTTCATCGCGAAGATCGGAAATACCTTCAATCTGCTTTTTGTTAACAAGGTCAGCTATTTTTTTAATCAGAGCGCGTTTCTTGACCATGTAAGGCAATTCATTGACAATAATCCTCGTACGGTTTTCCCTGCCGTATTCTTCAAAGTCTGTTCTTGCCCTGACAACGACCTTGCCTCTGCCCGTTGCATAAGCTTCCCTGATGCCGGCGCGGCCCATTATAATTCCTTTGGTCGGAAAATCGGGGCCTTTTATATACTGCATCATTTCATCAAGAGTTGCATCGGGATTATCAAGAACGCAAATGCATGCATTAATAACTTCACCGAGATTATGCGGAGGAATATTTGTAGTCATACCTACCGCTATACCCTGAGAGCCGTTAACAAGAAGGTTGGGGAATCTTGAAGGAAGTACCTTGGGCTCTTTTCTGCTTTCATCAAAGTTAGGTACCCAGTCGACTGTATCCTTATTGATATCCTCGAGCATCTTGTTGCTTATTTTGCTCATCCTGGCTTCAGTGTATCTGTAAGCCGCCGGCGGATCTCCGTCAACGGAACCGAAGTTTCCGTGGCCTTCAACAAGACAGTATCTCATTGAAAAACTCTGAGCAAGTCTTACCATTGCATCGTAAACCGATGCATCACCGTGCGGATGATACTTACCCAGCACATCGCCGACACAGGTTGCAGATTTCCTGAATGTTTTGTCGGAGGTTAATCCGTCTTCAAACATAGTATAAAGAATTCTTCTGTGAACAGGCTTGAGTCCGTCTCTTACATCGGGTAATGCTCTGTCTACGATGACCGACATTGCGTATTCAAGCATTGCGGTTTTCATTTCGGGTACAATGTCGGATTTCGTAATTACCTGATTGGGATAAAGAATATCCTCAGGTTTATAATCTCTGTTATGAGCCATATTCTCTACCCTCCTTATATATCGAGATTAATAACATATTTTGCATTTTCTTCAATCCATTCGCGGCGCGGGTCAACCTCTTCGCCCATAAGAAGATTGAAAATCGAATCGGCTGTAATCGCATCTTCAAGCGTGATGCGGCGCAAAGTGCGTTTTTCGGGATCCATGGTAGTATCCCACAGTTCGGTATCATCCATTTCGCCCAGACCTTTGAAGCGGCTTATATCAATTTTGGTATCAGGATTACCGCCCCTGAGTTCTGCGGATATTTTATCTCTCTCTTCATCAGAATAAGCAACTCTTTGTGTTTTACCTTTGGTCAGCTTATAAAGGGGAGGAACAGCCGAATATACATAACCTCTTTCGATGAGAGGTTTCATATAGCGGAAGAAGAAGGTGAGAAGCAGGGTTCTGATATGCGCACCGTCGACATCGGCATCTGACATAATTATGATTTTGTGATAACGGAGCTTTTCCACATTGAAGTCATCTCCGATACCTGTTCCCAAAGCAAGAATAAGCGGATTCAATTTATCGTTGCCGTATATTTTATCTGCTCTTGCTTTTTCGACATTGAGCATTTTGCCCCACATCGCGAGAATAGCCTGGAAACGGGAGTCTCTGCCCTGTATGGCAGAACCGGCAGCGGAATCGCCCTCGACGATATAAAGTTCACACAGAGAAGGATCTCGCTCATTGCAGTCCTTGAGTTTTTCGGGAAGACCTGTTTCAAGTGCGCTTTTGCGTCTTACGCTTTCGCGTGCTTTTCTTGCCGCTTCACGAGCTCTGTTTGCCGTAAGAGCTTTTTCAAGTATTATTTTTCCTACAGATGGGTTATCGTCAAAATATTGCTCAAGTGATTCTGCAACAAGTGAATTAACCAGGGTACGGATTTCGCTGTTGCCGAGCTTTGCCTTTGTCTGTCCTTCAAACTGAGCATCGGTCAGCTTGACTGAGATTACACAGGTCAGACCTTCTCTGCAATCTTCGCCGCTGACTTTATCTTCATTTTTAAGGATGTTCATTTTCTTGCCGTATTTGTTTAGTGCGTTGGTGAGTGCGCGTTTAAATCCGTCTTCGTGCATACCGCCTTCGGGAGTATGAACATTATTGGCGAATGAAACGATGACGTCGCTGAAAGTGTCGGTGTACTGCATAGCCAATTCGGCCATCGAGTCTCCGCTCATACCGCTCATATATATGACGTCTTCGTGAATCGGAGTTTTTGAAGCATTAAGGAAATTTACATATTCTTTTATGCCGCCTTCGTAACACATAACATCGTGACGTTCTTTCTCCGGTTTATCGGCAGATGAAGAACGCGCGTCGTTGATTGTTATTTTAAGGCCTGCATTAAGAAAAGCTTCTTCTCTCAGTCTCTTGTGAAGAATGTCGTATTCATAAACGGTTGTATCGGTAAACATCTCCGGATCCGGCTTAAATCTTACCCTGGTGCCGCTTTTGTCAGTATCTCCGATAACTGTCATGGGTTCGGTTATAAAACCTCTGGAGAAAGCCATATGATGAATCTTGCCGTTTTTATAAACGTCAACCTCAAGCCATTCCGAAAGAGCGTTAACAACAGACGCACCGACGCCGTGAAGACCGCCTGCGACTTTATATCCGCCGCCGCCGAATTTACCGCCTGCATGAAGAACGGTAAAAACAACTTCAAGCGCGCTTTTGCCGGTCTGTTCCTGAATGTCAACGGGAATACCGCGTCCGTTATCTGTTACACATATAATGTTGTTTTCCTCGATTTCAACTTCAATATGTGTGCAGTATCCGGCGAGAGCTTCGTCAATTGAATTGTCGACTATTTCGTATACAAGGTGGTGCAAACCGGACGCGCTGGTTGAACCGATATACATGCCGGGTCTTTTGCGTACGGCTTCAAGTCCTTCAAGAACCTGAATCTGACTTGCGTCATAATCTTCGGTTACTATGGTGCTTATTTCAGAATCATGGTCAAGAGATACTATCGCGGTATCTGCTTCAATTTCATCGTTTTCTTCAGTTTCAATATTTTCCAGGTTTTCTAAATTATCCAAAATTATTTCCTCCGTTTACATTCCTAATTTAGAGCCCAGACCGGTTTTTTTCTTTTTGGGCTTATACTGAGGCGGGTTCTCAAGTTTGATTCTGGCGCCCTTGCCGTCTTTTGACCATAAATATCTGTTTATGTTAATAACTATCGGCGCAATATCATCGCTCATATAGTCAACGCAGTTTGCAAGCAAT
>JAILMJ010000079.1 GCA_024692685.1 Clostridia bacterium | reverse complement strand
AGCGAAATACTGCCGATAACCACAAGAACGGCAAGTATGACAGCAAGGGGTTTCTTAAACTGCTTCATAATATTTCCTCCTCTAAGAAACATTATATTTTTGTGAGCGTAAACTATTAAAATGCATAAGTGCCCCATCCGTGAGAGTATTCTCAGACAATTATACATATTAAAATTACACCTAATTCTATCATCAACCCCCGCGTTTGTCAAGGAATTTCTTATTTTTTATTAAATATTATTTTATATATATAAAGAAAACGCAAAAACGGGGCAAAAAACCGCCCCTCGACTGAGAAAAGCGGTTATTCCGGGCGGAAAACAAATCCGCGGGGGCGGCGGACCTGCCGAAATCACACTCCCCGCGTCAAAAGTTAAACTCCCCGGCGGTCAGACCGCCGGGGAGCGTGTTTGTCTCTGCTCCGCTCCCCTTTTCGGGGGAGCGGGTTGGGGTTTGTCAATTCAGATCAGCCTGTGACTTTCAATTCCGTCATCAGGGAGCGGGTTTTGTATTTACAAGGCCCTTAATCTGATTGATTTCGTAGCCGCTGATGTTGGAGAAGTAATAGTTGAGACGGCTGTAGTCGGCGTTGTTGACTACGGAGTCGCCGTTGATGTTCGCCGCTCTCTGAGTCCAGGGTTCTTCAACAGGATCCCAGCTGAGTGCTGTTCCGGAGCCTGTTACCTGGTTGCCCAGGCTGGAGTAGTCAGTATTGTCAACTATTGCGTCGCCGGTTACATCGCCGAAGATTACAACATGGAAGGTTTCAACCGGTTCGTTGACTACGGTATCGATTACTTCGATTACCGTTCCGGTGCCGATCTTACCGTCCTGTGCGTCGGACGAAGTGACTCTGATGTCACCCTGAACGCCCTGCGCTTTGACAGCGGCTCTGAGCTGTGCTTCAGTCATATCTTCTTTAAGACCGTAAACGAAGAACTTGCTGCAGTCATCGCTGTAGTCGCCGTACTCATTGGTAATGGTTGCGGTAACAGCGGGTCCTCTTCTGCCGAATACCGTGCCGGTGTAAGTCTCAACAAGCGGTGTGCCTGCCGTGGTGGTACGCTCAATCATCGCCGTGCTGTTCGCGTCAAACGGAACGAGCTTGATTACCACGTACTTGGCGTAGACATCGGTGTTGGTTGTGAACTTACCGTTAAGGTCAACGGGAGTGCCCGTGCATTCGGAAGTGAGATACCATTCGTTCTCGAAGGAGTAACCTTGTACATGGTCGAAGTCTGTGCCTTCAACGGGAACGTCAGCCTGGTTGATATATCCTTCTGTGGAAACAACCGCGGTTTTGGCAACTTCATATCCGCTGGCGTCGGCCTTGAGCGTATAGAATGTAACTGCAAACTGATCGGTCCAATCGGCTGTCATCGTTACAGCTTCTGTTACGGTGTACTTATTTTCGCTGTCCCAGACAACCTTCTCGTCAACGCCCTCGTCATATGTGTTGTTGCCGTTCTTATCAATAAACCAGCCGTTGAAGAAGTAATCGGTCTTCTCGGGATCAGCGGGTTTGGTAATCTTGTCGCCGTGATAGACAGGATCAATGAAAGGTGTTGGGGTATCTGCTCCGTTAGTGTTAAAGGTTACGGAGTATTTCTCGGTGATCCACTGGGCTACCATTGTTATAACACCGTCTGCATCTGCGTCGTTAGCATCGATTTCGTACTCAAAATCGGAGTCGTTGAATACCCAGTAGACATCTGTACCGTTTATCTGCCAGCCGTCGAAATGGTGGCCTTCGTCCCAAACGGGATCGTCGGGCTGCGGAACCTTTGCGCCTGCTTCACCTGTCTTAGATTCGGGTACAGTTACATCGGCGGGAGGAGTATGACCGGAGTCGGTCGCTGTGCCGAGGTCGAATACGACTGTGTATATTCTGCTCCACTGAGCAACCATTTCTATAACGCCGTCTCTGTATGCTTCGTCAACTGCGTCGTCAGCAGCGACAACGGTGTACTGGTCATTAGTGTCCCAAGCAACGTCTGCGCCGTTTATCTGCCAGCTTACGAATCTGTAGCCTTCCTTGGTAGGATCAGCGGGCTTGTCAACCTTTTCACCTGCTATGAGGTCTTCAGCATCCGCAGGTACCGGAGTACCGCCGTCTGCAT
>JAILMJ010000060.1 GCA_024692685.1 Clostridia bacterium | reverse complement strand
ATGGAGTAGATATTTGCGATTATGCACCCGATTGTCAAGCCGGGAATCGCCGCCGGAGTGAAGAGCGCGAGCACATTCACCACCTCGGATACCCTGAATTGCACAGCCATTGTCGCAGTGCCGGGCAGAAGAAAATTCTGCGCATAGGTCAATGCCGCGTAGAGAGCTGCAATAAGCGCCGTCGCGGCAATGAATTTGTTTCTTTTGTTCATATCAAGTTTTCTCCCGTAGTTTTGTTTTAATACCGGCGAGATTTGATTTAGCCGGTATAAGTCAGGATGGTTTCGAACTGACTGACGGCATTATAACCGAATGCATGCGCATTGTCAAGCTTTTATTTATGGTATAAAGGGCTGAAAGAGAAAAATCAAAGTCCGTTTTATATCCCACTATTATTTCTATAATGGAGATGAAAAGGGCGTAAAATGTCAAAGTGAAGTTCGGATTTTCAGGGCAAAAAATTGAAAATACCCCGGTTTCACTTTGACAAAAAGACAAGGTATATATCTGATGCTTTAATCGTTTTCAATAGATTTATGATAGAATAAATACGGTTACTGTCTGCGGAAAGCAGGAATAATGAGCCGATTAACTTTATCCGAAAGAATAGCAATTGAATGCGGTATTTATGAAAGATTAAATCTGAGCGAAATAGCAAAAAAGATAAACAAATCACCTGAATGTATCTCCCGGGAGATACGGGCGAACAGAACACTTGTCAGCGGTTATCATCCCTGCGGTAATGACTGCCGTCTCGCTCCTAATTGCAGAACAAGAGCCCTTTGCGGGAAAAACGATTGTAATCGATACTGTTTTTACTGCCGCGAATATGACTGCAGAGAATTATGTTCAAGATACGATAATTCACCATGTTCCCGTCTGTCAAAGCCCCCGTATGTCTGCAATGTATGTCCGAACCGCAGAAAATGTAAGGCTGACAGAGCATATTACATTGCCCAGCAGGCAGATGCTATGTCAAAACGTCGATACTCAGAATCGCGCAGCAAAATACAGATGCGCGGAGAAGAACTCGAAAAGCTCGACGCGCTGGTTACCCCATTGATTTTGAAGGGACAGCCGTTAAGCCACATATGGTCCGAACACGGTGATGAGCTCGGTATTTCAAAGCGAACACTTTACCGATATATTGATCAGGGAGCATTGAGCGTAAGGAATTTTGATTTGAGAAGAAAAGTTGCTTACAGACCGCGAAGAAAGAAACGGGAAAAGAACGAAGCGTTTTTAAATCAAGAATTCCGTAAAAGCAGAGGATATGACGATTATCTGAAATATATGGAAAAGCATCCCGATACGCCTGTTATTCAGATGGATACCGTAAAAGGATGCCGCGAAAAGGGAAAACGCCTTTTGACATTGCATTTCTGCAACACAAACATGATGCTGATGTTTCTTATGAGGGACGGGAAAGCGGATACGGTTGTTGAACAGTTTGATTTGCTTACCGGCTTGATAGGGCTTGAGGAGTTCCGCAAGATTTTTCCGGTAATACTCACCGATAACGGCAGCGAATTCAAGCATACCAGAGAATTGGAAACTACCGAAGACGGCAAAAGGCGAACCAAAATATTTTATTGTGATCCTCAGGCTTCATGGCAAAAGCCTCAGATTGAGAAAAATCATGAATTTATCCGGTATGTGCTTCCTAAAGGCAAATCCCTTAACCCATATACGCAGGAAGATATTATCATTCTTATGAACAACATAAACAGCACCAGGAGAGAGTCTGTCGGTAACAAATCCCCATATGAAGCAACGACAGACAAAAGCATTCTCCGTATGATGGAACTGCTGGGATTGCATATCATCCCTGCAGATGAAATCAACCTGACTCCGGCGCTTTTGAAACACTAAACAATTTTATCCGAATGCAGATGGTGACCGCAACATACTATTAATCAAGACAGGTTGCGTTCACTTTGACAAAATGAGGTTTCAATCTGTCTGTTTTGCTATGCCAATTTGACAGTGAAATATTCAATTTCCCGGCTTTTATGAGTTCTTTATCCTCTTAAAAGCCACAAAAACGCCGCTTATTTGATTTTTGAAGTGTCTGTAGTATATGTACTCTAACTTCACTTCTTCATTTAAGCATAATGAAGCAGGGTCGAAACAATTAAAAAAGGAGGCGTAAGCTATGGCAGCAGAATATCTCCCCGGAACTCCCGGAGAAAGAATCAGAGATTTAAGAAAAGAAGCAAAATTGAATCAGGAAGAATTCGCAGAGACAATCGGTATCAGCAGAAGTACACTCGGCGATATTGACTTGGATAAAAGGTCCATATCCTCAACAACAGCCCTGGAGATTGCAAAGTATTTCAATGTGTCTGTTGACTTTGTTCTGGCTAAAACCGACGACCCTAATATTACTGTGATTCTCGATTTATACTTTAAACAAATTCTCTTATAGCCGATTAACAAATAATAATTCGGTTATTCTACTTGCGAAAAATA
>JAILMJ010000038.1 GCA_024692685.1 Clostridia bacterium | reverse complement strand
CTTCGCTATGAACATTCTCCAAGTCGATTAAAAAGTGCATGCTATCACCTCAAAACTTCATCATGCTTCTCCCCATTATATGTAGTATTCTTTGGCATTTGCGGACTTACACAAAATCATCATCGTCCCTATCCAGTTTTTCAATACCAGATATTCCTCCCCTCCTTCGGCAACTCCCCCGTCCTCTCAAACACTCTCTTTATCTCTACATAAGCCATCTGCCCCGAAAACGTAACGTTCAATGGCTTCTTAGGCACAGGCCATTCCTCCTCCGTAAGCGGAGGCTCTCCCTGCTCCTTCCTCCGCTGATTTTCCCACTCCCGAACTTCCATACGTTCTTCAATCGATATTGTATACCAGAAGTCTCCGTGGGCCAGTTTTCGTATTTCACTGTTCATTGTCACTTTGTCAAACGCCAGGACTCCATAATCATCCGGATTTTCCTGCGCATTGTTTTCAGCCCAATAATGATAGACCGCAATATTGCCATTTACCTCAATCAATTTGAATGTTACCATACTTTTCCTCACTTTCCCTATCGCACATCACCATTGCATACGCACCTCATTTAACTTTTTCACGGGCTCCCATTCCACAGACTCAGCCCCACTCTGTACATAGGTCAAATTCAGCACATTGACAGCAGACAGTTCACAGCCAAGCGCCGTACCCGTATCCACCAACAGGATATTGTATCTCAAAGTCCCTTCCGGAACCTTAAAATCTTTCAGAGCTTAATCGCTCAAGACATCATTACTGACATCTTTCTTCTTTCTCGTTTCTCAACAAGAATTACTGTTTCTTGAGTACTCTCAAATTCATATCAAGGGTTGGAATTTCTTCCTTGCTTTTTCGTCGTTGTTTAATTTTCAAGGTGCGTTGCCCTCTCGCGAGTGCTTGACTAATATATCACTTATTATTTCCCTTGTCAAGAACTTTTTTCCCCCTGTTTTCCTCTTTTATCAACGCCTCCGTGTGTGCGTTTCGGGGCTTATCTACAAGATGTTGTTTCGCGTTATTTCCGACGACCACAATCCGTGGTTTTTTAATATGATGAAAAAATTTTTTTATTTTTTCTATATATACTGAAGTTTCGCGCGGAAAACAAAACTCTCCGGAGCCGAAGCCCCGGAGAGAGGGTAACTGTCAATTATGTCTTATCGGTCTTATTATTCCCAAATCTGTTTTACGGGAACAAGTTCGCCTTTTTCGGTGAGCTCCACAACATACTTGTAGGGGTTGATAAGGTGGCCGAAGAACCAGACGATGACATCAAGGAAGGTGTGGCTTACGCTTACCTCGATTTCCTCGGACTCATAAACGTTGCCGTTTGTGTCGGTGACGACTGCCTTGACGTTGTAATCCTGTCTGCCCCAGTTGACGGTGAGGTTGTAGCCTCTGCCGAGAACCTTGCTGCCGTCATACCAGGTAATGCTCGCGACGGGAATGTTGGAGGCGCCGGCGTGATAGGTTACCTTCGTCTTATAGGGAACGTGGAGCTTGCCGTCCTTGAGAGCGGAGGCTCCGGTTATGCTTACGCCGAAGAGGGCGGGGATTTTCTCCTCATAGCTGTCGCCGCAGACCGAGCAGGTGTAGCGGGCAGTGCCCTCGCTCGAGGTGGTGGGCTCAACGATGATCTTTTCGACATAGTCGTGAGGAATTTTGTCGATTTTTTCCGTTATTGTCTGACCGCAGACGGAGCAGACGCTCTTTGTATAGCCTTCCTCGGTGCAGGTAGCGTCCTTCTTCTCGATGGGCTCGCCCAGCTTATGGCCCGCGCCGGGAACGGTGACATCCTTGATATCCTTGTATGTCTTGCCCTTATATTGAAGCGTCGCGGTGTAAACGGTACCGCCGGCGGTTTCGCAGGACGCTTCCTTGGTTTCAGCCGTGACGTTCATCTCCGGGCTTGCCGTCGCTCCGCAGACGGAGCAGGTAAGCTTAAGGGTGCATTTTCTGTAATCAGCCGTCCATTCATAGGATTCGTCATAGCTGTGGTCGGTCTTGGGTATTGTCACTTCAAAAAGCGTTGTAGCCGTTTCACCCTCTGAATCTTTGAAGAGCTTGTTGCAACGCGAGCAGGTGTAATACTCATCGTTGCCTTCCCTTGCGCAGGTTGCTTCAACCGCCTCAACTCTGGTCATATCGTGGCCGAGTTCGGAAATAGGGTTGCTGACTGGGTAGCCGCAGATACAGGTGCCTTTCTCCGAGCCCTTGTCGGTGCAGGAGGGCTCGATTGTTTCGGTTGCGTTTAAAATATAATGTTCATGTCCAAAATGCCACTCCGCCTCATCGAAGAACGGCTCGTCATTGGCTCCCCGACCTATATTAGCTTTGTTGCTTTCGGTGCCATAATAGTAAATGTCTTTCAGATCGGTCACATCTTCAAAGGCGTGATCCTTTACTTCACCGAGTGGCGTGATTATGGTTTCTTCATCGACCTTGATCATGGGCACATACATTGTGGCAGGAGCGCTGCAACCCGCAAACGCCCATTCGCCGATAGATGTAACAGTCTCGGGGATAACGAAGGTTGCGTCTGTCTTGCCTGCGGGATAGCAGAGAATCTCGGTCTTGTCCTTGTTATACATAACGCCGTTTGAAGCGCTGTAGTTCGGGTTGCTCGCCGAAACGCTGATTGCGGGCAGCTTTGTACAGTAGGAAAACGCGCCCTTACCTATGTCTGTGGTTTCTTTGGGAATCGAGATGCTTGTCAAGCCCGACTTATAGAACGCAAAATCTCCTACTTTCGTTACAGTACCGCCAAGATCAAATTTGCCCAATTCTTCGCAGTTATAAAAAGCGTATTCGCCGATGGTTTCAAGACCGCCGGGAATTTCAAAATTTACAAGCTTCCTGTCGTTGTAGAAGGCATAATCTCCGATTTCTTTTACGCCGCCGGGAATTCTGACTTCCTGCAGTCCTGTTCCGTTTATTCCGTCATAGTTATCATAGAAAGCAAAGTCTCCGATGGGTTTTTCTACTCCACCCGAAATTAAAACTCTGCCTCCGTATTTGAAGCATTGATAGAATGCATAATCCTTAATTTCTCCAACACTTCCGGTTACTTCAAGGTAGTTAAGATTAAAATCTGCATAGAAAGCATGGCTTCCTATGGTTCCGATTCCGTTTTTATCTTCCTCGGTTCCTCCGGGTACTTTGATTGTTTTCAGATTCTGACAGTAATAAAACGCGTAATCATCTATTGTCTCTATTGAGCCGTAAACCGTGATTTCTTCCAGACTTTTATCTCCATAGAACGCATACTTGTCTATTTTATTTATTGAGCCGGAAACATAAACACTTTTAAGACCGTCGCATTCAAAGAACGCACGCTCTCCTATTCTTTCGACACCTCCCAATGCTTTGAAATAATCAAGCGAAGTGCACTGATGAAAAGCATAGTCGTCAATTTCCACGCCGTCAGGCAAATTAGTTAACTTAAGGCTGAAACAGCTCTCGAATGCATATTTCCCTATTCTTTGAAGCGCTCCTGTGAATTTGACGCTTTCCATGTTTACGCAATTCATAAAAGCGTAGTCGCCGACTGTAATTGCCGAAAGGAACTCCGCGGATTTCAGGTTTGAAAAGCTATAAAACGCAAAGTTTCCGACGGTTGTCGCGTCTTTAACAACAACAGTGGAAATATCATACATCCATTCTGCCCACGGCGTATTCGGCGTTCCGCCGGTAATTACGAAATTCTCCATTGCGCCGGCAGACGAATTGGGGTCCGCTTTTTCAATTGTTAAAGCGAAATTTGCCCTTTCGTGGGATTCGGAATCTTCCTCGGCGGTGACGGTATATTTCAGATTATTACCGCAGGTGCCGGTGGCCACCTCCACAGAAATAGATTCGGCAAAGGCTTTCAGCGTGAACGATTCCGGGAGAGCGACGCTGCCGGCGGCAGCAGAACCCAGAATCATCAGCGAACAAAGCAGCAATGCCAATGATTTTTTGAGCGATTTTTTCATTTGACAGTCCTCCATTTTAATAACCGCCGTTTCGGATATACCTACGGCAATTATAAATTTACCATTATATATTACAATTAAATTAAAATTTTGTCAAGTTTTTTTGAAAGGGAAAAAAGGCGCGGAGGCGGAGCGGACGCCGAAAAATACGAAAAAGAGCGTTTCGGGCAAAAGAAAGACCGCGCTCTTCGGAGCGCGGCCGTGTGAAAAACAAGACTGATTTTAAGTTAAATTCTGCCTGCCAAATCCTTGATGTATTCCCTGAATTCGGCGCCGATTTCGGGGTGGTCGAGGGCGACCTCGCAGTTCGCCTTCATGATGCCCATTTTGTTGCCCATATCATAGCGTCTGCCGTCGAAATCATAGGCGAGAAGTTTGCCCTCCCTGCCCATATCGCTGAACACATCAGTGAGATAAAACTCCCTGCCTTCGGGCGTTTGGGCAAGGCCCTTCTCAATGCGCTCAAACACCTCGGGGGGCATAACAACTCTGCCGAGGATGGCGTAGAGGGACATTATCTCCTCTTCCTTCGGCTTTTCGATGATTTTATGGCAGTTCATCAGGCGCTGCTCTCCCTCAATGGGGGAGACACCGAGCGAGCAGTAAAGATGAATAAGCTCGCGGGGAACGGACTTGACGCCGACTATGCCCTTGCCGTATTTCTCATAGCAACGGCACATCTGGGCGGTGACCGGGTCTTCATAATTTATCGTCACATCGTCACCGTAGAGGATGGCGAAGGGCTCGTTGCCGATGAAGGACTTGCCTGCCAGAACGGCGTGGGCGAGACCCTTTGTTTCCTTTTGGCGGACAAAATATATATTGGCAAGGTCGGCGCATCTTTTCACGCTCTCATAGAGCTGCTCCTTGCCGGGCCTGCCGGCGAGCTGAGCCTCCAGCTCAAAGGAGTGGTCAAAGTGGTCCTCAATGACGCCCTTGCCCCTGTTTGTGATAATCAGAATATCCTCGATGCCCGAGTTTGCCGCTTCCTCAACAAGATACTGAATCGCGGGCTTGTCAACGATATTGAGCATCTCCTTGGGCACGGACTTGGACGCGGGCAACACCCTTGTGCCCAGACCCGCGGCGGGGATAATCGCCTTTTTAATCTTCATATTTTTTCCTCCGTATGGGTGAGAAATCGTAAGTCTGAATCATATTTTGTTCGCCACAAAATCAGCGATGTAAAGCAGGATACTGTCCGCCATCTGATAGGTGAAAAATCCGCAGAGAGCGGCGAAGAACGAGGTGCCTCCGCGCCTGACAATGAACGAGCGGCGCATATTGGGATCGGGAATTTCCTCGTTGAAAACCCTGAAATCGGAGAGCACTTTCTTATAGTAAGTCCTGTTGGCGAGAAAACCGCTGACAATCTGAACGGCAATGAGAATGCCGAAGCCGACGGTCATCGGCAGAGCCATAACCTGCCACATTTTTCCCCAGAGAATCATAAGCGTTTCGCGGGAAAGAGTGCCGCCCAGAATCTCATTCGCGTAAGGCTCGATAACGACTCTCGACTTTTCCATCGCGCCGTTGAAAATGAGCGAAACACCTGCTATGGCAAGGATTACGCCTATGCCCGCGGCATAAATCTTGCGGTAGAAAAACCAGAGGGGGCCGAGGAAAAACGCCGCCCAGTTGAAGCCCGCGCCGGTATGCTCCTCAATACTCTTGAAAACGGTGAGATATTTGACGGGGTTCTTTCTCACATAGAGCGCAAGCTCACCCGCGCTCAGCCCGCCTATTTTCTCGTTTGAGTCGATAATAACGGGATTGGCGTAAGGGACGTAATTATTGGCCGTGCCGGGCAGAAGAGGGGCGCCGCAGCGCTCGCATCTGACGCTTTTCTCCGGATTCTCATAGCCGCAGAAGTTGCAGTAGACAGTCTGCGCGGGGGCGTTCAGATCCGCTCCGCAATGCGCGCAGTTATGCACAAAGGAGGGATTCTCGCTGCCGCAGTAGGGGCAGACGATGCTGTCGCCGCCGTTTTCCTCCGCCTGCTCCTCACGCAGGGGCGGTATTTCTTCGGTGTTAACAGCCGTTTCATCCGGCGACCAGACATAGCCGGAGGCGTGCTTCTCTTCGTTTACGCATCTGCCGTTTTCCATCCAGCAGGCGCGGTGCTGAGGGGTGGCGCACACGGGGCAGACCACCACGTCATCCTCCTGATGAAGATGGGCTCCGCAGACGGGGCAGGGTTTGTTTTCGTAATTCATTATATTCTCTTTCCGGGAAGGGAGGAGCGCTCCTCTCCCTGTCGTTCTTTTTCAATCAGATGATACAGAATATATATTACAGTATTGTGAATAAAATTTCAATCTTCTTGGCGCAAAAAAATATTTTTCTTTACTTATTATTATTTTATTGCTATAATATAATGACATTAATATGGGTAACTATCCGAAAACAGGAGACTGATTTATGATACAATTTGAAGAACTGAGACTCTCACTCATCAACACCCACGACAAGCTCGTGAGGCTCGGCGAATCCTTCGGCATAGAGAATCTCAAAAAAGAAATAGCGGACCTTGAGGCGCAGACAGCCGCCGAGGGCTTCTGGAACGACCTTGAAAACTCGCAGAAGGTGCAGCAGAGAATCAGCAAGCTCAAAAGCAAGGTGGATTCCTACGCCGCTCTCTGCTCCCAATATGACGACGCGCTTGTGCTTATCGAGCTCGCGGACGAGGAGGAAGACCTCGATATGTTTGACGAGTGCAAGCAGGGCGTGGATGCCTTTATGAGCAAGCTCGACCAGATGACGCTCTCCACCCTGCTCTCGGGCGAATACGACAACAGCAACGCCATACTCACCTTCCACGCGGGGGCGGGCGGCACCGAGGCGCAGGACTGGAACCAGATGCTCGTGCGCATGTATCAGCACTGGGCGGAGAAAAAGGGCTTCGGCGTGAGTATGCTGGACTTCCTCGACGGTGAAGAGGCGGGCCTCAAATCCGCCGTGCTGCTCATTGAGGGCGAAAACGCCTACGGCTATCTGAAAGGCGAAATGGGCGTTCACCGCCTTGTGCGCATATCTCCGTTTGACGCCTCCGGCAGAAGGCACACCTCGTTTGCCTCGCTCGAGGTTATGCCCGAAATCGACGAATCGGTTGAGGTTGAGATAAACCCCGACGACCTTAAAATAGATTATTACCGCTCCTCGGGAGCAGGCGGCCAGAAGGTTAACAAGACCTCCTCCGCGGTGCGTATAACCCACATACCCACCGGCATTGTCTGCGCCTGCCAGGTAGAGAGAAGCCAGCATCAGAACCGCGAGGTCGCGATGAAAATGCTCAAATCCAAGCTCATCGAGATAAAGGAAAGAGAGCATCTTGACAAGATAGACGACATCAAGGGCGAGCAGAGGGAGATTGCCTGGGGAAGCCAGATACGCTCCTACGTCTTTATGCCCTACACCCTTGCCAAGGACCACCGCACCGGCTTTGAGCAGGGCAACATCCAGGCCGTTATGGACGGAGATATTGACGGCTTCATCAACGCATATCTCACCATGGAATCTCTCAAATCCCAGCAGAACTAAGGGGCGTGCCCGGAAAGGACAGATGCGGTTTGCAACGTTTCCGCAATATAATTAAGCGCATTTTCGATTTCACGGCAAGCCTGCTGATGATAATTCTGCTCTCCCCCCTCCTGCTGATAATAAGCCTTGCCGTTCTAATTGCCGATGGCAGACCCGTTATATTCAAGCAGTGCCGCGTGGGCAGGAACAACAAACTGTTTTACATCTATAAATTCAGGACGATGAAAAACGGCATCGGCGATATAGCCACAAAGGATTTCAAGGATTTTGAGGCGAGCATCACATTCACGGGCAGGTTTCTCAGAAAGACGAGCCTTGACGAGCTGCCTCAGCTTATCAATATTATCAAAGGCGAGATGAGCTTCGTGGGCCCGCGCCCCCTCATCCCCGATGAGAAGGAAATCCGCAAACTCAGAGAGGAATACAACGTTTTTTCAGTACGCCCGGGGCTCACAGGCCTTGCGCAGGTCAACGGAAGAGACGCTCTCACGGATATTGAAAAGGCTGCGTTTGACAGAGAGTATGTCGAAAACCGCAGTTTTTCGCTCGATATAAAAATTCTTTTCAGAACCTTCTTTGCCGTGCTTTTCCGCAAGGATATAATAGAAGGCAGCGAAAAGTTCAATAAAAGGTGATAACAATGAATATTAAAAGGTTCATGACCGCCGCCGTCATTGCCATAATCGTGCTGGCTGTGGGCGGTTATGCCGTAATGAGCAAAGCGAACGGGAAAAGGGCCCCGAGGCAGGAAGAGACCGTGACAGACGAAAGCTTTTCGTCTGAGAGCACCGCGCAGGAAAGCGGAAGCTACACCTATCCCTCCGCCGAGTCAACCGCCCTGCCCTCATCGCAGAACGGACAGACCGATGTCATAAGCACCGCCCGGGCCATAACGGAAAATTTCGTGACAACGGCGGGAGAGGTTTTCTCCTCGAGACCGACGGCTCCGCAGACAACCGCGGCGCCCGTATCAACAACCGCGCCGGCTTCAACAACCGCGCCCGCGCAGACAACCGGACGCCCGTCATCAACCTATCCCTACGCCTACGCGGGCTATAATCCGCAGCCTGCAAATATGAATATCCCCGACTGGACTCTTCTGCTCGTAAACAGGAATTACATCCTGCCCGAGGGCTACAAGCCCGAGCTTGCCCTCTCCGTCACGGGCGACCCGGACAGCAAGTATCTCGACGCGAGGGTCGCGCCGCATTACAACGAGATGTACCTCGCCGCTCAGAAGGACGGCATAGATCTCTACACCGTTTCGGGTTACCGCTCATACGACAGGCAGAAGACGAATTTTGAGAACAAAATCGCGAAATATATGGATGACGGCATGAACAAGGTTGACGCCACCAGAGCCGCCGCCAGAATCATCCTTCCGCCCGGCACGAGCGAACATAACGCCGGCCTCGCGATGGATATAATCTCCCTTGAGCAGGATTTTGAGAACACAAAGGCGTTCAGATGGCTGAACGAACACGCCGCGGATTACGGCTTCATCCTGCGCTATCCCAAGGATAAGGAAGACATAACCGAAATCATATATGAGCCCTGGCACTGGAGATATGTCGGGGTTGCTCACGCAAAGGAAATCAAAGCAAGGGGAATCACTCTTGAAGAATATCTCCACGTAAAATAAGACGACTGAAAGGGGAAAAGCATGAAACCTCAGGACTGTGTTAAAAACTACACCTCAGACAGAAGAATGTACGCGAATTTCGTTGCGAGAAACATCAAGAAAATCTGCAAGGAAATCGGACCCCGTCCGTCCGGAACGGAGAAGGAGCTCGCCGCCCAGGAATACATGAAGGCCGAGCTTGAAACAAGCTGCGACGAGGTAAGCATAGAGCCGTTTTCCGTTCATCCCTCCGCCTTTATGGGCTGGGTGCAGGTCTGCGTAATCTGCGGAGTTATCTCCTCCGCTCTGCTCTTTCTCACCCACTTTTTCCCGGCATTCGCAAAGCCGTTTCTCATCGCGGCGACCGTGCTTATGGTTATCGGTCTTTTCTCTGTGATAACCGAGTTCCTTTTCTATAAGGAAACCCTCGACCCCTTCTTCCCGAAAAAGACCTCTCATAACGTTATCGCCGTAAGAAAGGCCTCGGGCGAAACGAAACGCCGCATTATCTTCTCCGGCCACGCCGACTCGGCTCCCGAATGGAGATTCACCTACTGGGGCGGCCCGAAACTCGTTGTGCCCGCCATCGGCGGAGGCCTGCTCGGCTTTGTGCTCACGGTTGTTTTCAGCGTTATCGCCCTTGTTTTTGAATTTCAGGGCAAATTCGAGGGCAACAAAGTTATATGGATTCTTTCAATTATTTCAATCTGCTTTGTGCCGCTCTTCCTTTTCTGCCTGCTTTTCTACAACCCGAAGAGATATGTTGACGGCGCAAACGACAATCTCACCGGCTGCCTGTGCTCGATGGCAGTGCCGAGATTTATGCAGGATAACGATATCCGCTTTGAGAACACCGAGGTTATGGTGGTCTGCACCGGTTCCGAGGAGAGCGGTCTGCGCGGCGCGAAGGCGTTTGTGAAGGCGCACAAAGCGGAGTTTGACAAGGAAGAGGGCGTTGAAACAATCTTCTTCGGCCTTGACACCGTCAGGGACTACGATTTCATGGCGGTTTACAACAAGGATATGACGGGCACCGTCAGGAACGACGCCGAGGTATCTAACCTCATCCGTGAGGGCGGCAAGCTCGCGGGGCTCGACCTGCCCTACAGAACGGTTACCCTCGGTTCCTCCGACGCCGCGGCAATCACCAAGGGAGGAATGAAGGGCGCCTGCTTCGCCGCTATGGACCCCGCCCCCGCCCGCTATTATCACACAAGGCTTGACACAGCCGACAATCTCGACCTTAAAACAATCGAGGCAGGCGTTGACCTCGTGCTTCAGACCGCCTTCCTCTATGACGAAAAAGGGCTTGACGTTTAAGCCCCGCCCGTATTCAGATGAAAGAAAGGTGGACCTTATGAAGAAATTTCTCCCGGTTATAAGCCTTGCGCTTGTTTTCGCGCTTATTTTTGCCTTCGCGGGCTGCTCGCCGACAGGCGAGGAGGAAGAGGAAACGACGACGGTTACCGCAAAAACTCCTCTCCCCACGGACATAACCTCCTCCTATGACGAGGAAAGCAATGTTGTGACCGACACGGAGTATTCGCCCGAGGCGCTCGCCGCGAACACAAAGACGATATTTGAATATTTCGACATTCACATAAACGAACTCAAAAGCGGAAAAGCGGCCGTTTCAATGTCTCAGAGCAAGCGCATCTCGAAGGCCGTTGACGAAAATGACGAGAGCATACCCATGAGCGAAAACGGATACGTCAACGCTGCGATCTCCGCCCTTGACTCCTATATGCTCAACACCGACGGCGCAAACCTTGAATACGGCGAAGACCTCATCGCTTTCCTGCCCGTGAAGGGTGAAAGCTATGTCAGCCGCCTCACGCTCGACGACGTTGAGAGCGCGACCTGCGTTGATGACGGGCAGGTCAGGACAATAACCGTCACGCTGAAAAGCCCCGCCCTTCCCGCGGTTATTGAGAAGGCCTATGATATGGGCAATATTGACGACGTCATGAAAGAATTCGAAAAAGCAAACGCCTATATGACGGTTGAAAAGCCCGAGCTTACATATAAGAACTGCGAAATCATCATCAGGGCCGATGTAACAACCGACGAAATTACCGAGGTTGAGTATATCAAGACAATCGATGTTTCCTCGGCCGTTACGGGCACGGGCAAGCTCGAAAGCATAGGCACGGTGCCGGTTATCTTCAACTACTCGAATTCCGTTAAATACAGCATCGACAGAAGCGACCCGGCAACCTCAACCACCCTCGCCGAGAAATAAAAGATAATAAAAAACAGGCGGTCTGCCGTACAACGGCAGGCCGCTTTCCGCGTTAAAAAGCCGGGGCCCGGGCGGATGTCCGTAAAACAGTATTGGTTTTCGCGGAAAACCGAAACCGCAGACTTTGATTTGCTTACCATACACAAAGTATGCTTTCGCAATTATTCCTTGCTCTGCGGCTTATTTTTCACGAGAAAACTGCTTTGCACCTCAAAAAGATGAAATTTGAGCATATTTGCAGGTTATGACGACGAGGAATACTTGGCTGTATTCCGAGGAGGAATGCCTGCATAAGATGCCAAAGTTCGCTTTTTGGGGCATTACTGTTTTACGGACACCCGCCCTTAAGCTCCGGCTTTAACTGTTATTGAATTTTATCAGAGACCGAGCATACTCTGAAACAGATGAACGATATGAAGGAAGATGTTCTTGAAGAAGCCCGCAATCTTGACAGGGATACCTTCAGCCGCTTCTCCCTCGGAAAAATTGCCCGTATTATCCGAATAAACATTGGATATCCACTTGATGAGTCCGTATTCCCCTTCCAGGTTAACAACATTGCCGAGACCATCTATCGTTTCAAGGTCGGGATATTGCGCGCCGTCATAGGTGTGAAGGTCGCAGGTGATAACCTTGGCGAGATGGTGATTGTCGGATGCCTCGGTGCCGTCGGGATTGTAAACCTTTTCGAAGGTGGAAAGTCTGCAGTTCTCGGGATGGTCATTGTGCTTTATTAT